>NZ_JBEOZN010000097.1:0-39652 GCF_040298085.1 Streptosporangium sp. NPDC001681
CGCGTCCCACCCGGGTGGGACGCGGGCCGCGCCGTATCGGTCGCCGTATCGGTCATGGGGACCAGCCGGAGCGCAGGGCACGGGCGGTGACCAGGGCCTGCTCGACCTCCGCCGGGGCCGGCCAGGGAGCACCGCCGGGGCGGAGCAGCGCGGCCCGGATGGCGGCCAGGTGCTCGATCGCGTCCGGCGGCAGCCCGCTCCGCTCGGTCAGCCAGGCCGTGACGTCCGTGTGGTCGCGCAGTGGCCGGGTGATGAGATCCCAGGTGCCGAGGAGCTCGGTCAGGTCGCCGATCCTCAGCGGGGTGCCGCCCCGCCGGACCACGGCGGCCGCGGCCAGCTCGGCGCGGGCGACGAGCTCGGGCTCGGTGCTCCGATCCCAGAGCGGGGACGGCGGATCGGTGAGCCACCGCTCCGCCTCACGGGAGAACCCCGCGGCCGACAGCAGCGCGGCCAGCTCGACCGCGGCCCTGTGATGCCCGGCCTGTGCCGCCTGACGGAACCAGTGCTGCCCGCCCCGCAGGTCACTGTGCTCGGCGATGAGCAGCAGGCCGAAATTGAAAGCGGCCTCCGGATCGCCACCCGCCGCGGCCCGGCTGAACCAGTGGCTGGCCCCCCGCGCGTCGCTCATCTCCACGCACACGAACCCCGCGGTCCGCTGGTCGTCGATCCTGCCGGTGCAGGCGGCCCGCTCGAACCAGGCGCGAGCGGTGCGCAGGTCGCCGAGGGAGAGCGCGATCCCGCCGAGCTGGGACGCGGCTCCGGGGTGCTCGTTCCTGGCGGCCAGCCGGTAGAACGCCTCCGCCCCCTCCGGATCGCGGTTGGCCTGCAAGAAAAGGCCGAGGTGGTAGGCCGCGTCGGCGTGACCGCCCCGGGCGGCCAGCTCCCACCAGCGCAGCGTCTCGTCGTCCTCGCCGGAGGCGTAGGCGAGGAACCCCAGGTCGTGGGCCGAGGCCAGATCGCCGTCCATCGCGGCCCTGCGGTGCCACTCCCCGGCTGACTTCGTCTCGCCGGCGTCCTCGCAGAGCAGCGCGAGCCTCCTGGCCGCGGCACGGGAGCCCGCCCTGGCCGCCCTCTCGTACCACCGCCGGGCAGCCGGGGCGTCGCCGTGCTGGTCGAGCAGGAGCGTCGCCAGGTTCACCGCGGCCTCGACGTCGCCGGCGTCGGCCGCCAGCTCGTACCACCTCGCGGCCTCCGCGGGGGTGCCGTGCTTCTCGTGCCAGACGCCCAGGTTGTAGGCGCTGTCGAGGTTGCCCGCGGCCGCCGCGCGTTCCCACCAGTGCCGCGCCGCCGAGCGGTCGCCCCGCTGCGCGAAGTGGCGGCCGAGCAGGTGGGCGGCCTGTACGTCACCGCCGTGCGCGGAGAGCAGCAGCTCCGTCTCGCCGTCCGTGTCGTTCTCGTGCTCAGTGCTCCGGGGGGTGGGTATCAGCCCCGCGCTCGCCTCCGGGTCGTCAGGCCACCACCCCATGTCCCCTCCTTGCCGACGGCACGCAGCCGACAGATCACAGGGTGCCATGTAATCGCTCGATCGCGGAGGGTAATCCTGGAGTTCCGTCTCGCGTCCGGCTCAGACGAATTTGACGAATCCCACGTACATTCCCATCGAGCAGCTGTAACGCAGGGAACCGGCGTCCCGTGCGCCGAGCCGCACGGTGGCGGGGAGCGCCACGTCGCGGCCGTCGATGGTGAGCGTCCGGGTGCAGCCGGGATCGCCCCCCAGGTGGAAGACGAGTTCGGTGGGCACTCCCGCGCGGCCGGTCACCACGCCGGGACGGTAGCCGTCGCGGGTGGCCCAGATCTCGATCCGCTGCACGTCGCCGGTGCGCGTGGCGGTTCCCGCCGGGCCGTCCGTCGCCGGCGCGGGGTGGCCCGCCGCCAGCGCCGGGCCGCCGGATCCGGGGAGCCAGCCTCCCAGGCGCAGCCCCGAGGAGACGGTCCACAGGCCCGCCGCCAGCGCGACGACCCCCGCCAGCGCCGCCAGCCTGGTGGCGGCGGCCCGCCGCAGGATGAGTCCGAGCAGTGCGAACGCCGGTGCCGTCCCGGCCACGAACCCGGCCATCACCGCGGCCCCGCCCGACGCCGACCCGCTGGACACCGCCACCATCTCGACGCTGAGCGTCACCCCGCACGGCAGCAGGACCGTCGCCGCGCCCAGCGCCACCGCCCTGGGCGCGGGAGCGGTGATCCGGGAGACGGCGCCGCGCCAGGAGGCGCGCCCGTCCGCGGCCCCGTCGGGTCCGTGGCCACCGTCCGGCTTGCCGTTTTCCGGCGGGTGTCCGCAGCCGTGCCCGTCCGGTTCGGGGCCGTGGTCCCGCTCGCGGCCGAACGTGCGGATTCCGAAGATCATGACCGCGATCCCGGCCACGACGAGCAGTGCGGCCCTGAGCTGGGGGCCCAGCTGTACGGCGGACCCCGCCAGTCCGAGCAGTGCCCCGGCCGCCACATGGGAGCCGAAGCGCCCGGCCAGGAAGAGCGCGACGGCGGCCAGGTTCGACGGCTTCGCGGGGTTCGACGGCCCCGAGGCGAGCCCGCCGCGCCCGCCGGAGCAGGCCGATCGGCCGCCGGAGGAGAGTCCGGTGAGCAGGCCGCCCTGCACGGCCGCGCACGAGGTGGTGCCCGCCACCAGCCCCGCGGCGAGCCCTCCGGCGAACAGCGTGGCCGCCCCCGCGCTCAGCGGATGTCTCCGGTACCACTCCAGATCCCCACGGAGTAAACCTAATCCCGCCGGAGGTCAACCGACAGTGACATTTCCTTACCCAGCGCTTATGTCGCCCTTACCGGACGTCCCGTTTCCTGCCGCCGGGGACGCGACGCCGTCCGTCACACTGCGCCCTGGGCGTTCGCGAAGATCGACGTGTCGAGGGTGAAATCGACCGGTTCCGGGATGTGCAGGTGCGAGCCCACCTCGACCCGGGTGGAGGTCCGGTACGCCCCCTCCTTGGGGTCGCTGAGGACCGTTACGGTGGCGGGGGTGGCCACGGGGTCGATGAGGAGCATCACCGGGACGCCACCGGAGGCGTAGATGTCGGGCTTGCGGTCGCGGTCGTCGATGACGCTTCCCGGCGACACGATCTCGGCCACCATGAGCAGGCCGGAGGAGAGCAGTTCGCGGGCTCCCCGGCGCGGGCAGTCGACCTGGGCCAGCACGAAATCGGGAACGATAGGGTCGCGTGGTCCGTCGACGCAGACGTCTACGTTGCCGCTGAAGCCGTCCCACTCCTTCTCTTCGATGAGGGGAAGGAGGGCTCTGTACAAACGCATTGCGATCCGGGCATGTTCGGGGGTGCCCATCGGGCTCACTATCAGTCTCCCGTCGATGATCTCGGTCCGCAGCCCGGGGAGCTGCGGGAGCGCGTCGAAGAGCTCGCGCGCCGTACCTGGCAGGGGCTGGGACGAGGTCTCGGGGGAGGGGCGCAGGTGGGCGTGGCTCCGTCGCGATGTCATGACCATGAAGATATGTCCCTTCGTGTTCTGGTGAACACGTTGAGTATCGCAAGTGGGTCGAGCGGGCGGGAGCCTTTACCGGGATCTGAGCCGTCAGACCCAGCCGGGGCGGACGAGGCCGGATTCGTAGGCGATGACGACGAGCTGGGCGCGGTCGCGGGCATGGAGTTTCATAATGGTCCGGCTGACGTGGGTCTTGGCGGTGGCGGGGCTCATGAAGAGCTTGCCGGCGATCTCGTCGTTGGTCATCCCGGTGCCGACCAGGGTGAGGACCTCGCGCTCGCGGTCGGTGAGCAGGTCGAGATCGCGGCTGCGGTGCGGTTCCTTGGCGCGGCTGGCGTACTCGGCGATCAGGCGGCGGGTCACGCTGGGGGAGAGCAGCGCGTCGCCTCCGGCCACCACCCGGACGGCCTGGATGAGCTCGGCCGGTTCGGTGTCCTTGACCAGGAAGCCGCTGGCGCCGTTGCGGAGGGCCTCGAAGACGTACTCGTCGAGCTCGAAGGTGGTCAAGATGATGATCTTCGGCCCGGGAGGCATCTCCCTGGTGGCGGTCAGCCCGTCCATACCGGGCATGCGGATGTCCATCAGGACCACGTCCGGCTCGTGCTCGGCGGCCAGTCGCAGGGCCTGGGACCCGTCGCCGGCCTCGGCCACCACGGTCATCCCCGGCTGTGCGTCCAGCAGGGCCCGGAACCCCGCCCTGACGAGGGCCTGGTCGTCGGCGAGGACAATCTTGATCATTCGGACTCCTCCGGGATCGGCAGCCGGGCCTCGACGCGAAAGCCCCTTCCATGGTGTGCGGCGGTCAGCGTTCCCCCGAGGGCAGAGGCCCGTTCCCGCATGCCGGGGACGCCGTTGCCGCTGCCGAGATTCTCTCCGGGGGCGTTGCCGCCCGAGTCGGTGACCCGAAGGGTCAGTGCGCGGGGGCCGTAGTCGAGGGCGACCGTGACCGAGGCGCCCGGGGCGTGCCTGGTGACGTTGGTCAGGGCCTCCTGAACGATGCGGTAACCGGCCCGGTCGACCCCGGGAGGCAGCGGCCTGACCTCGCCGGTGACGTTCTTGACGACCCGCAGCCCGCTGCGCTCGATGAGTTCGTCGAGCCGGTCCAGCCCGGCGGTCGGGGAGCGGGGCGCGCCGTCGCGGAGCACGTTGAGCACCGAGCGCATCTCGGTCAGCACGTCCTTGGACGCCTGTTTGATCGTGGTGAGCGCGGTCCGTGCCTGCTCGGGGTGGTCCTCGATGAGGTGCAGCGCGGTGGAGGCCTGGACGTGGATGAGGGAGATGTTGTGCGCGAGCACGTCGTGCAACTCCTGCGCCATGGTCAGCCGCTCCTCGCTGGCCTGCCGCCGCACCTCCTCCCGCTCCACCCGTTCGTGCTCGGCCTGCCGCTCGTTCCTGGCCCGGGAGAACTCCGCCACCGCCAGTACCAGGCCCATCAGCGCGGCCATCGCGAGGTTGTGGAACCACCCCGGAGAGAGCGCCGGGGCGAACCAGGACGTGTAGACCACGAAGAACACGTAGGCCAGGCCCCACAGCGGCAGGGCCACCCGCCGGTGGCCGCCGACCACGGCGAGGTAGAACGCGATGATCGGGCTGAGGAAGACCGGGCCGTAGGCGTAGCCGAGGGCGATGAAGAGCAGGGTCGAGCCCACCGCGACGGCCACGCTGAGCGCCGGGTGGCGGCGCCGGACGGCCAGGGCCAGCGGCCCGGCCAGCAGTAGCGCGTATCCCGGTGGATCGAGCGGGACGCGGAGCATGCCGGTGTCGTGGACCTGCCACCACTGCACGCTGTGGGTGCCCATGACCTGGAGAGCCCCCACGAACAGCGGGAGGAGGAGGTCGATCCACCGGGATTTGGCACGCACGCTCAGCACTTTACGTGCGCTTTCGCGGCGTTTGCGTCCCTTCAGTGATGTATGTGGCACTACACCCTTTGGGGGAGGGAAGGGGCTGACAAGGGTCACCGGCTGAGTCAAGCTGTCTGCGGGAGGTCATCATGATCAGTCGTCGCATCACCCCCCTGGCGGGGATCTTGGTGGGAAGTTCCTTACTGCTTGTCCAGCCCGCGCTGGCGTCTCCACCCGCGCTGTCCCCATCCGTGCTGTCCCCCTCCGCGGTGTCTCCACCGGTGTCGCAGGTGGAGAAGAAACCCGTCGCCGAGGGGTCCGGTGGCGCGGTCTCGACCGTCGACCTCGACGCCAGCAAGGCCGCGCTGGGCGTGTTGCGCGACGGCGGCAACGCCATGGACGCCGCGGTCGCCGCGGCCGCCACCCTGGGCGTGACCGAGCCCTACTCGGCGGGACTGGCCGGCGGAGGGTTCATCGTCTACTACGACGCGCGCCGCAAGAAGGTCCACACCATCGACGGCCGGGAGACCGCGCCGAAGGCGATGGGCCCGGCCTCCCTGGAGGGCATCCCGTTCGACGACGCCGTGACCAGCGGACTTTCGGCGGGAGTGCCCGGCAGCGTGGCCCAGTGGGAGCTGGCGCTGCGCAGGTTCGGCACGCTCTCGCTGCGCCAGGCGCTGAAACCCGCGATCGACGTCGCCACCAAGGGGTTCAAGGTCGACCAGACCTTCTACGACCAGACCGCCGCCAACGCCGCCCGCTTCAAGGACTTCACCTCCACGGCCAAGCTCTACCTGCCGGGCGGCGCCCCGCCGCCGGTCGGCTCCACCTTCCGCAACCCCGAGCTGGCCGACACCTACCGCAGGCTCGGCAGGCTGGGCGGGGAGTGGCTGTACGGCGGTGCCCTCGGCGCCGAGGTCGTGGCCACGGTCAAGAAACCGCCGGTCACCCCCGGATCCACCCGTAACGTGCGGCCGGGGCTGATGGAGCTGTCCGACCTGAAGGCGTACCGGGCGCTCGAACGGCCGCCCACGAAGGTGACGTACAAGGGCATGGACGTGTACGGCATGGCGCCGCCGTCCTCGGGAGGCTCGACGGTCGGCGAGGCGCTCAACATCCTTGAGGCCCTGCCCGAGGTCGGCGAGCACGAGTACCTGGAGGCGTCCAGGCTCGCCTTCGCCGACCGGGGCAAGTACGTCGGGGACATCCCCGGCGTCCCGCTGAAGGAACTGCTCTCCGACGGGTTCGCCAAGGAGCGCGCCTGCCTGATCGGCGAGCGGGCGATGCCGCACCCGGCCGCGCCCGGCGATCCCGACGGGATGTACGGGCCGTGCCAGGCGGCGCCGTCCACGGCGGCCGGCGAGACGGCCCCCGAGGTGGCGAAGGAGGGGCCGGAGACCACGCACCTGGTGGTCGTGGACCGGTGGGGCAACGTGGTCGCCTACAACATCACCATCGAGTCGACCGGTGGCAACGGAATCGTCGTCCCCGGCAGGGGCTTCCTGCTCAACAACGAGCTGACCGACTTCACCTTCGGCCCCGCCCCCGGCGACCCGAACCTGCCCGCGCCGGGCAAGCGCCCTCGCTCCTCGATGGCGCCGACGATCGTCCTGAACGATGACCGGCCGCTGCTCGCGCTGGGGTCCCCCGGCGGCTCGACGATCATCACCACGGTGCTGCAGATCCTCGTCAACCGCTGGGACTTCGGCATGTCGCTGCCCGAGGCGCTCGCCGCCCCCCGGGCCACGCAGCGCAACACCGCCCAGACCCAGGCCGAGCAGGCGTTCATCGATCGCTACGGCGCCGAGCTCACACGCCAGGGGCACAGCCTCGTGCTGAACCCCGAGATCGGCGCAGCCACGGCCGTCGAGTTCCTGCGGCACGGGAGGCTCCAGGCGGTGGCGGAACCGACCCGGCGCGGCGGTGGCAGCGCGCTGGTGGTGAACGAGCGCGGGTAGCCGGTCGCGGCGGTACGCACGGACGTCCGGCGGCGCGGTCTCGGCCGCGCCGCCGGTTTCGGTGACCGAGCGGGCGATTGAGCGACCAAGCGGCCGATCCGCCACCGGCCGGTGGGAGGCGACCCCCTCAGCGGATCAGTTCGTAGGCCTCCGGCCTCAGCCTCCGGGTGCGTGCCCAGTACTCGAAGGTGAAGCCCGGCCAGATCGTCCTGTTGACGCCGTGCTCGTCGAGATACCAGCTCCGGCAGCCGCCCTCGTTCCAGACCAGGTGGTTCAGGCGCCCCTGAAGGCGGTCGTTGTAGTCGCGCTGTGCCTCGGGGCGTACGTCGATGGCCCTGGCCTTCGTCCTCGACAGCAGGCGCAGGCAGTCGAGAACGTACCGGACCTGGGATTCGATCATGAAGACGACCGAGTTGTGCCCCAGGCCGGTGTTGGGGCCGAGCAGGAAGAACAGGTTCGGGAACCCGGCGGTGGTGATGCCGTAGTAGGCCTCCACGCCGTCCTGCCAGGCCTCCTGGATCTTCCTGCCGTTCCTGCCGATGATCCGCTGCTCGTCCAGCGCCTCGACGACCTTGAAGCCGGTGCCGTAGACGATCACGTCGACCTCGATCTCCCTGCCGGTGGAGTCGATGATCGAGTTCTCCCTGATCTCCCGTACCCCTTCGGTGATCAGCTCGACGTTCTCCCTGCCCAGTGCCGGGTAGTAGTCGTTGGAGATCAGGATGCGCTTGCAGCCGATCGTGTAGTCCGGGGTGAGCCTGGCGCGCAGCGCCGGGTCGGGGACCTGCTTGGCGAGGTGGCTCAGGGCCATCCTCTGGTGGACCTTCATCAGCCGCGGGTCGACGGTGAAGCCCAGCGCGCGGGTCTCCAGCGCCCAGTAGATCGAGTTGCGCAGCGCCCTGGCGGCGCCGGGCAGGCCGAGGATCCGCTTCGCCCGGGAGGAGAAGGGGAAGTCGGGCTTGGGGTGGATCCAGGGAGGCGTGCGCTGGAAGAGGTGGAGGCGGGAGACCTTCCCGGCGATCTGGGGGACGAACTGGACGGCCGAGGCGCCGGTGCCGATGACCGCGACCCGCTTGCCGGTCAGGTCCACCGAGTGGTCCCACTCCGCCGAGTGGAAGGAGGGGCCCGCGAAGCTCTCGCGGCCGGGGATCGCGGGCAGCGAGGGCACGTGCAGCGCGCCGATGCCCGAGATCACGGCGTTGGTGGTGAACGGCTCCTCTCCGGCGACGCTCACCCGCCAGTCGCGGGTCGTGTCGTCGTACTCCAGCCCGACGACCTCCTTGCCGAACCGCAGGTGCTCCGCCAGGCCGTACTTGTCGACGCAGGCGCGCAGGTAGTCCCAGATCTCGGCCTGGGGCGCGAACATCCGCGACCAGCCGGGGTTGAGCTCGTACGAGAAGGAGTACATGTGCGAGGGGACGTCGCAGGCACAGCCGGGGTAGGTGTTGTCCCGCCAGGTCCCGCCCAGGTCGCCGGCCTTCTCCAGGATGACGAAATCGTGGTATCCGGCTTCCTTGAGCTTGATCGCCATGCCCAGTCCGGCGAAGCCGGTGCCAATGATCGTGATCCCAGGATGCGTGCTCATGCGATCTCCTTGCTGACCTCTGCCGTCGGCGACCTCTCGGGCGGCGCGGGCTCTCCGCCGGTTCCGGCTGCGGCGATGAGAGCGTTCCGTGCTCGTTACTATTAGATTCCATGTCTAATTTAGAGAGCGGTGGTCGCGCCGTCCATACGCGTGGCGCGGTGAGCCTCCTCACACCGACCGGTCGGCACGTTCCCGTCGTCAGGGAACGCGAAAAGCGCCGAGGGCGGTGCCGTCGGCGCTCCGGACTGTTCGGTTGTTAGAGCAGCAGGTATGCGGCCACAACGACGATGACCAGCACCGCGACCACCACGGCCGCCGTGATCGGCAGGGCGAGCGACCGCTTCTCGGGGGCGGCCTCCGGGTCCTTGCGCTGGGCGAACGCGCGGAACGCCTGGGTGTTGCCCGCGGGGTCAATCTGCTGAGGATCAGACATGGGGATGACTTTAGCGACATCGGATGCCTCCCCAACACTGATTTGTCCACTTTCACGGGAGGCGCGTTCTCGCGCCGGGCCGAGGCGGGTGCTGAGGACCGGACCGCCTACCGGGGCGGATAGCGTGGTGTCATGCTCCGCATCCTGTTCTCCGCCCGCGTGGTGGTGCTCCACCTGCTCGCGATCGGAGCCCTCGTCGTGTGCGGGCTGCTGGGCAGGTGGCAGCTCGGCGTCTTCGAGGAGTCCGGTGGGCCCCGGGCGTCGGTCGACCCCGCCCCCGTGGCGGTCGCCACCCTCACCGCACCCGGAGAGCACATGACGGCCGACGCGGTCAGCCGCAGGGTGACCGCGGAAGGCACCTACGACGCCTCGAAGCAGCTGCTGGTGGCCGAACGCGACGGGGGCCTGTGGCTGCTCACGGCGCTCGATCTCGGCGACGGAACCTTCGTTCCCGTCGTGCGTGGCTGGGTGGCCACGGCGCAGGATCCCGCCGTGGCGGCCGTGCCCGAGGGCAGGGTGACCGTCAGCGGGCGGCTGCAGCCCTCGGAGGCCACCGACAGCGTCCAGCGCCGGACCCGGCAGCTGCCGCAGGGGCAGGTGCTGACCGTGTCGTCGGCCGAACTGATCAACCTCTGGCGGGACACGAAACTGCGTAACGGGTTCGTGGTGGCCGCCGAGCAGTCACCGGCTCCCGCGGTCGCGGCCAAGCCGGTGAATGTCCCCCCGCCGACCCAGTCCGGGGTGCTCACCTGGCGCAACCTCGCCTATGCCGCCCAGTGGTGGATCTTCGGACTGTTCGCGGTCTTCATGTGGTGGCACTTCGTACGCGACGCGCTGCGCGGCCGCGCGCGGGAGGACACCCCCGACCCCGCTCCCGACGCCGCTCCGGAAACCCCCGCTCTGCCCGCTCGCACCGTCCCGTGAACCGAACCCCAAGACCGAGGTAACCGACCGTGGAATCCGCTCTCAAGCCCTTTCGCATCCTGGCGTACATCGTCGGCGTGATGCTGCTCGTCCTGGTCACCTGCATCGTGCTCAGGTACGGCTTCGGCATCGAGGAGCCCTCGAAGATCGTCTCCCCGATCCACGGCTTCCTCTACATGCTCTATCTCGTGGCCGCGATGAACCTGGGCATGAAGGCGCGCTGGACGTGGCCGTACATTCTCGGGGTGATGCTCGCCGGCACCGTGCCGCTGCTCTCGTTCGTGTTCGAGCGCAAGGTCACCCGCCGGGTGGAATCGGAGCTGGTGACCGCCACCGCCTGACCGGCCGGGCCCCTCACGGTCCCCGCAGGCCCGGCTGTCGCGACCCCGGAACGTGGGCTCGCGAGGCCGGGCCTCGACGGGCGGGACGGTCTTCGCGTCAGCGGCCGAGACCGCGGCGTCGGGCGCGCTTGAGCCGTTCGCGCTGGGACGGGTCGAGCATCAGGTAGCCGACGACCGGGGCGGCGACGACGCCCAGGAGGATCAGCAGCGTCAGGAAACCTGGCAGGAACAGCCACGACAGGAACACCACTGCTCCGGCGCCGATCGCGTACTTCTGGATTGGCGACATCCTCAACATCCTCCGAACGCGGGGCGGATGCCCCGTCTGTATTTCATTGTGCGTCGCCAGTCCAACGTGTGGATCCGCCGCACGGTTCCAACCGAGATATATCGTGATTCCCGCCGCTCCGCCAGTGCCCTGAGCGCCGCCATGCCGGAGCCGCCTCGCCTGCTCTGGACGCCCCGGCGAGTTCCGGGACCGCGGTCCCGCCGGGGATCGCGGCGGCCTGTCCGGGTAGTGGTGGATTGGTGGTTCGGCGGTTTCGCCGGGGGCCGGAACGATCATGTTTACCGGGAACGACCACGCGACCATCTGGAGGACACGTTGTGGACGGCGCTGAGCGGGAGCCGGTGCGAGCCGAACTCGGTGCGATCGGGCAGGCGCTGGCGATCCTGGGAGACCGGTGGGTGCTGCTGATCCTGCAGCGGGCGTTCCTGCTGCGGATCCGGACCTTCGCGGGCTGGCGCGACGCGCTGGGCATCTCCGAGTCGGTCCTCGCGGCCAGGCTCAGGGAACTGGTCGACCACGGCATCTTCGAGCTGTCGGCGTACCGCGACGGCCGCACCCGCTACGAGTACCGGCTGACGGAGCGCGGACTCCGGCTGTGGGCACTGCTGGTGGCCATCCAGGCGTGGGAGCGCGACTGGGTCTCCCCGGGGCGCTTTCCCCCGCTGCTGCACGAGCTGTGCGGTCAGGACGCCGAGCCCCGCCTCGGGTGCGGGGTCTGCCTGGAGCCGATGAGCGCCCGCGACACCAGGACCGAGCCGGGGCCGCAGGCCGCCTTCTCCCGGATCGGCCCGCCTCGGCGGCACCGCCGTACGGTCCGCTCCGGAACCCCGGCCGACCTGATCGGCTACTGCCCGGCGTCGATGGAGATCCTCGGCGACCGGTGGAGCACCAGCGTGCTGGCCGGGGCGTTCCTCGGCACCCGCCGCTTCGTCGACTTCCAGTCCGGCCTCGGCATCGCGCCCTCGGTGCTCACCGACCGGCTGCGCCGCTTCGTCGAGCTGGGGGTCTTCGAGCCCCGGCCCGACGGCTCCTACCGTCTCACCGACCGGGGGCTGGCCTTCTTCGAGGTCTTCGCCCTCCTGGTCGACTGGGCCCAGCGCGAGCTCCCCGCCTCCGAGGATTCGGCCCTGTCCATCACCCACCTGCGCTGCGGCGCGGCCTTCCGGCCGGTACTGCTGTGCAGAGCCTGCGGCCGGCCACTCGAACGCCGCGAGGTCCGCTTCCTGCTGCCCGGCTGAGGTCCGGACCGGGGCTCAGCTCTCGCGGCTGAGCCTTTCGAGGATCCACCGGGTGGCTTTCAGCGCTCCCTCGCCGGTGGTGCCGTTGGCGTCTTCGGGGACGCCGCGCTGGTACTGGACGATGATCACGAGGTTGGCCGCGCGGAAGCCCACGGAGCTGCTGTAGGTCAGCCGGTTGGTGACCTCGTTGCGGTAGGCCTCGGAGCCGACCCCGGCCAGTGCCTCCACCGGTTTGACGTGGATGAGGGTGGCTCCCGCATCCGTCCTGGTCCGTTCTCGGGTCTCCTTGAGGAACCTCGCGTGGTTACGCTGGGCCGCCTTGTCGGAGGTGAAGCCGAAGGCGGAGATCCACAGGGTGTACCGCAGGTTCGGAGGCTGCCCGGAGTCATTGGTCTTCCACTCGCACTCGTTGCCCTTCCTTGTGGGAGTGGTGTCCAGTGCCAGGTCGTCCGCCTGCTTGGTGGAGATGAGCGCGCAGGGGTCGGGCGTGCGCGCGAAGGCGGTGGGCAGCGCGACCGGCGTGGCCCCCGCCGTGGACCCCGCAGTGGACTCGGTGGCGCGGGGCCAGAACCAGTAGGCGGCGCCCAGGAGGAGTACGGCGAGGGCGGCGGCAGCGGCGGCGAGGACAGGCGTCCTGCGGGGGCCGCTGCGGGCTCCGGGCTCCCCGTGTCCGCCGTGGGCGGGCCGGGGGGCGACCCGCTCCAGGGTCAGCCGTACCGAGGTGGCGTCGGGCCGGTGGCCGGGCCCGGCGGCGAGCAGCTCCTCGACCAGCGGGGCCAGCGGGCCGGAGGCCGTCGAGCCGCTGCCGGGCTCGGCCAGCGGCGTACCGTCCGCCGTCAGCGGAGCCGGACGGGAACCGGTGTGCGGAGCCTGGCCCTCGACGGCGGTGAACAGGGTGGCACCCAGGTCGCGCAGCTCGTCGGCGGGCCCGAGGGCGGCGACGCCGGTCAGCACCACCCGCCCGTCGGTGGCGAGCAGCACGCTGTCGGGAGCGGCGGCCAGGTGGACGCCCAGCTCGCGGGCGGCGGCCAGCGCGTCCAGCACGCGGAGCCCGATCTCGGCCGCCCGCTCGGCGGGGAGCGGGCCGTCCGCCCGGACGGACTGGAGCAGCGAGCGCCCCTCGACCGACTCCATGATCAGCCACAGTCGGTCGGGACCCGAGATCACGTCGTGCAGGGCGGTGACGCCGGGGTGCCGCAGGCCCGCGGCCGCGCGGATCTGGTCGAGGAGGCGGTCGCGGGACGGTCCGGGCGGCGGCAGCGGCACCTCGGAGATCGTGACGTCGCGGCGGAGCAGTTCGTCGCGCGAGCGCCAGCTCGTGCCCGCGCGGTCGCGGCGCTCCAGCAGACGGTAGCGCCCGGCCAGGAGGCTGGGATCGGTCACGCGAACCCTCCCGTCGCGGCGCGTTTCTCAGTCACGGCTGTTCAGCTCCTCGGAGACCTGGCGCGCGATCTTCAGGGCATCCTGCCGCAGCGCGGTTCCGGCACGCTTTCCCGCCTCCGACAGGTTGACCTCGACCAGCAGGTTGCTCACCCGGAACCGGATCACGGAGTGGATCCGGTCCAGGGCGACCACGTCGTAGGAGAACGCCTCCGCCCCGACCCGGCCGATGTTCCTGAGCGGGCCGGTGGAACCCAGGAGGCCGTTGCCCTGGTCGGCGACGATCGAGGTGCGTTCGGCGACGAAGAACACGTGGGCGGTGTCGGGGCCGCTCTTGCCGGGGGTGGGAGCCTTGTGACCGACCGCGACCCGCAGCCTGCGGTCGGGACGGGCGGCGCCCAGCAGGTCGTCCCAGCTGCAGGAGGGCTCACTGTTCTGTTTGGCCTTCATGGACAGCGGCGACGCGCTCGGCACCGCGACCTCGACCTGGGGTCCGGTCAGCAGCGTGCACGGGTCGGGGGCGGTGGCGAACCGCCCGGCGTTCGCCGCCCGCGACGGTGTCTCGGGGGTCTCCGGCCCGCCCATGGTCAGCAGCACCGTACCGGCCACCGCCGCCGCGACCACGGCCAGCGAGGCTCCGACGATCAGGCCGGTACGGCGCGGTCTGGCCGGTGCCGGAGCCGTGGCCTGGGGTGCCGCGGCCTGGGGCGGCGGAACCTGCGGTCCGGTCGCCGGGGAGAGCGGTCCCGCCGGCAGTCCCTGGGCGACCTGCCGCAGCGCGGCGCGCAGCCCCGACTCTCCCGGGCGCTGCCGGGGATCCTTGGCCAGCATGGCCAGGAGTACGGGAGCCAGTTGCCCGGCCCGGGAAGGAAGAGGGGTCTCCTGGGTGAGCACCGCACCGATGGTGGCGACCGGTGTGTCGCGCCGGAAGGGCCCCTGGCCCTCGACCGCCGCGTACAGGGTCGCGCCCAGGGACCACAGGTCGGCGGACGGGCCGTCGCCGGTACCGCGCAGCCGCTCGGGGGCGATGTAGCCGGGGGAGCCGACCAGCGCGTCCGGTGAGGTGAGCTGGGCGTCGCCCTCCACCGCGGCGATGCCGAAGTCGGTCAGCAGCACCCCGCCGTCCTGGGCGAGCATGATGTTGGCCGGTTTGACGTCGCGGTGCATGATGCCCCGGCTGTGCGCGAGTGCCAGCGCGTCCAGCACGGCCAGGCCGATCACGGCCACCCGGTGCGGCGGCAGCGGTCCGTCGGCGCGGATCGCGTCGTCCAGCGAACGGCCCCTGACCAGGTCCATCACGATCCACGGGCGGCCGTCCTGGGCGATGACGTCGTGGACGGCCACGATGGACGGGTGCCCGAGCCTGGCGGCGGCGCGGGCCTCGCGCATGGTGCGCTCCCGCATCTCGTCACGGTGCTCCTGGGGCAGGTGCGGGGCGAGCGTGACCTCCTTGATCGCCACCTCGCGGTGGAGGAGCTCGTCACGGGCCCGCCACACCACGCCCATCCCGCCCGCGCCGAGCCGTGCGAGCGCCCGGTAGCGGCCCGCCAGCACGGGCAGCGGGCCGGCCGCCGGGTCAGCCATCGGTCTTCAGGGACTCGGTGAGCCAGCGTGCCGCCTGCAACGCGCCTTCGGCGATCTTGCCGTCCGGGTCCTCCTTGACGCCGCCCCGCTCGTACTCGACCTCGGCGATCAGGTTGCTGATCCGGAAGACCACCGTCGTCTTGTAGGAGCCGCCGTACAGGGTGATGGGGTTGTAGCCGCTGGAGGTGAACGCCTCCTCGCCGATCCCCCGCAGGTCCTTGGGCGGGAGCGGCTTGGGGGTGGCGAACTGGCCCTTGTCGAGGATGTCCTTCTTCTTGCCGGCCAGGTACTCCTTCGCTCTCGCGACCTCCGACCCGTTCTGCTTCTGGGCGATCAGCCGGACCCGCAGGTCGTACTTCTCCACGTTGGGCTTGCGCCAGTCGTGCCGGTTGAGCCAGTCGCACGCCGAGTGTTCGACCTCCGAGCTGTTGAAGCCCGGCACCAGCTGGTTCACCTGCTTGTCGTCGAGCAGGCCGCAGGCCCGGGGCGCCGCGGCGAAGCGCCCCTTGGCCCCGGAGGGTTCGGCGGAGACGTCGTCGTCGGCGTTGGCGAGCACCGAGGTGAGCAGGATGCCGATGCTGACCGCCATGCCGAAGAGCAGCACCCCGGTCAGCGCCACGACCGGCCGGGGCACGAGTATCCCCGTCGCCCGGGTGGAACGCTCGGTGGGCTCGTCCGCCGTCTCTCTCGCCGCGCCGGGGACGGAGGCCGGCTCGCGTGAGGTGGGGGCGTCCGGGGGGAGTGAGGGGGATGGCGGGGCGCCGTGCTGGAAGGGCGCGCCGGGGTGGGACGGGCCCTGGGGCAGGCCCTGCCAGGCGGCCGGTGTGTCCAGGGGAGGGATCGGGCCCTGCCAGGCGGTCGGCGTGTCCGGAGAAGGGGGCGCGGCCTGCTGGGGGGCCGGGATGTCCTGGAGGGGGAGTCCGGCGGTGACGGCGGATGTCTGCTCGGCCGGGTTCTTCCTCAAGGGCGTGGTCACCTCCGCCTCGGTGACCGGAACGGTCCCGCCCTCCTGCCCTGTGGAGGGTACTCCGAGGTCGCCCGGCGGTTGGGAGGCCGGTACCCCGGCGGCCGGGAGAGGCGCCTGCCCGAAGGCCGCCGGTGCCCCTGGGGCGGCGGGGACGGAGACCGCGGGGCCCGCGGGGCCGGAGACCTGGGAGGGCGCACCTCCGAGGGGTGGTGAGGCGGGAGGTTCTGGACGGTGCTGGGAGACGTCGAGCAGGATCTTGCGCAGGGTGTCCGGGTCGGGCCGCTGGGCGGGATCGCCCGCGAGCAGCCGGAAGAGCACGGGCGCGATCGGGCCCGCGTTGTCCAGGGAGCCGCCCGGCGACGGCGGGCGGCCCTCGACGGCGGTGTAGAGGGTCGCGCCGAGCGACCACAGGTCGGCGGCGGGGCTGGTCACGCCCTCGGGAGAGGTGAAGAGCGAGGACGGCAGGGAAGGCGGGGCGAGGATGATCTGCTCGTACGGGCCGAGCAGCACCGAGCTCGGCCGCACATCCCCGTGCAGCATGCCCTGCCTGTGCATCACTACGAGCTGGTCCAGCACGGCCACGCCGACCATCGCGGCCCGCTGCGGGGGCATCGGCCCGAACCGGGTGATCACCTGCTCCAGCGAGTTCTGCTCAAGCATGAGCGGGACCCCGGCTCCGGCGATCCCCGGCCCCGGCGCGGGAGCGGTGTGCCCGCCCGCGTGCCTGCCCTGCGACAGGGGGACGTCTGGATGGTTCATTCGCCCGCTTTCTGGTTGTTCAACGCGTTCGCGACCCACGTCGCGGCTGTGTGGGCGCCCGCCTGGATCGCCGGGCCGTCCTTGCTGCCGTCCACCACGGTGTAACCGACCTCCAGCACGAGGCTGTCCACGCGGATGATCACGTAGCTCTGCTCCAGCCTGCCTGTCATGCGGTTCTCGTAGACGTCGTAGCCGAACGACTCATCCCCGACGGGGGCCACGGCCGTCGGCGCCGTGGAACGGGCGGAGCGGACACCGGCCTGGATCTCCGGCCAGCTCCAGGCGCTCTCCCCGCTCGGTATGGCGCCCTGGCGCTGGTTCACGAACAGCTCGTGGGCCTGCCGGGGGCTCCTGCCCCACTGTTTGTTGGTACCGGGGAGACGCACTTCCAGTCCCATGCCCCTGGCCGCCCACTGGCAGCCCCCGTCGTTGGTGGGCTTGCCCTCGCCCGCCAGCGCGGGCAGCAGTTGCCTGGCCCTGGTACCGGGGATGAGCTCGCACACGTCCACGGGGGTGCTGAAGGCGCCGGGATTCTCGCTGAGCCTGACCACCCTCTCGGCGGACGTCGGGTCCGAGGTCAGCAGGAACGTCACCCCGAAGGTGACCCCGATGACCGCCGCGATCCCGGCCATCTCGACGGCGGCCCATCGCATCGCACGCCCCCGGCCCGGCTCGGGTGGCCGTACCGGGGCGGGAACGGGGTCGGTGACGGCAGGGATGGCGGGCGGCAGAGAGAGGTGCGGTGCGGCGGCTGGAATCCCGGCGACCCCGGCGGTGCCGCCGACCCCGCCGACCCCGGCGGCTCCGGCGGGCGTATGGCCGGTGGCCAGCTCCGCCAGAGAGCGGGCGACGGCGTCGAACGACGGCCGGGCCTCGGGAGCCGGGTCGAGCATGAGCATCAGCAGCGGGCCCAGCCCGCCCGCGCGCTCCGGCGGCCTGGGCGGCTCGGTGAGCACCCGGCCGATCGCCGCGATGGGGGTCTCCGCCGGGTGCGGCGGTATCCCCTCGACGGCGAAGTAGAGCGTGGCGCCGAGGGACCACAGGTCGGAGGCGGGGCCGCCGCGCTCGCCGCGCAGCTGTTCCGGCGCGATGTAGTTGGGCGAGCCGATCAGGTGGCCGGTCCGGCCCGAGGTGACCTCGCCGTCGACGACCGCGATGCCGAAGTCGGTGAGGACCGCCTTGCCGGTCCTGGTGAGGAAGACGTTGCCCGGTTTCACGTCGCGGTGAACCACCCCGGCGGCGTGGGCGGCGCCGAGCGCGCTGAGGATGCCCACACCGATCCTGGCCACCTGGTGCACCGGCAGCGGGCTCCGGTCGCGGACCGTCTGCTCCAGGGACGCGCCCGACAGCAACTCCATGACGAGCCAGGGGCGTTCCTGGTCGATGACCACGTCGTGGACGGTCACGATCGAGGGATGCTTGAGCCGGGCGGCGAGGTTGGCCTCGCGAAGCGCCGAGGCGAGGACCTCCTGCCGCCTGGCGGGATCGAGGTCGGGCGGGAGCCGCACCTCCTTCACCGCCACGTCACGGCCGAGCATCTCGTCGGCGGCGAGCCAGACCGTGCCCGCCCCGCCCTCGGAGAGAGGGTTGAGCAGCCGATAGCGGTCCGCCAGCACTTGAGTGTCGATCCTGCTCACCCCGTTCGCTATCCCATCGCGGACAGCAACATAGTCACTTAGCGGCACATGAACCAATGAAAAGGGATTCCGCCTGCCGCATTGAGCCCTGGTGTCCGCTTACGCGGTGTCATGGGCATCCTCACAACGCGATGGAGCCGGGACCGGGCGCCCGCACATTTCAATCGAGCGAGCGTGCCGCCGGCGGCCTGGAGCTGAGATCAGGCGCTCGTACGGGCGGGAGAGGTCATGTCTCCCGGTTCGACCGAGCCGCCGCTCGAATCACTGGAAATCAGACCATCTCTCGTGGGCGGTCCACAGGCGCTGCCAGAGTTTGGCGCGTTCGGCAGAGGTGACGTCGGACAGATGGAGGGCGAAGACGTCGGCCAGTATCTCGAAGTAGTCACGTTCGGTCTGCGCGGTCAGGGTGTGCTCGCGGTCGCCGACACGGGTGAGGACCAGGCCCCGCATCGCGTCGACACCGCTCGCGTCGCGCCGCTGGACCGTGGCCACCCGGACGAAGCCCGACTCGGGGGAGGTGGACAGGAACTCGTGCATCGCGGCGAACTCCGACATCTCGGCGGGTTCGATGCGGAAGTCCATGCCGAGGAAGCCGCCGCGCGGGTCGTGGTCGAACCGCCATCCGCCGGGCTCCGCCTCGGAGGGGCGCAGGCCGTAGCTGAAGGGGCCCTGCCGGTAGGTACCCTCGACGAGCGGGAGCGGGTCGTGGATCGCGTCGCCGAGGCCCTGGTCGACCAGCCACTCACCGTTGGGGTTGTCTGGGCAGGACAGGCCGGAGACGGTGAGTACGAGATGACCGCCGTCTATGTTCGGCGACCCCTCGGCCTTGCCCTGCACCCCGCCCACGTGCCTCCTCACCCGGTAACCGAGCGCCTCCAGCAGCAGGGAGAACGCCCCGTTGAGGTGGTAGCAGTAGCCGCCCCGGCCCCCGATGATCCGCGCGGCCGACTCCGCGGGGTCGACGGTCGTCGGCCGGCCCAGCCAGATCTCCAGGCATTCGTACGGCACTCGCTGCACGTGTGCCCGATGCAGCAGGTGCAGTGACTCCACGCTCGGGGGTCCGTCGACGCTGACGCCGATCCTGCGGAGGTACGCGGTGACATCGATCACTCCGTCACGGTAACGCCGGAACGGTCGCGGACCTAGCGATGCCGGGGTGTGGCGCGTCCGGTGAGGGCAGGCACGGCGCACGGCCCGGGTACCGACACGGCCGGCCCGGGGGTAGGCCGTATGGCGCCGGTCACCCGGTCGCCGGCCCCGCCGGGAGGGTGCCCGTTTATCCGGTTGAGGATGGGACGGGCACATCGGTAGCCTGACCGTCCCTTCGAGCGTGAGGAGGTGAGGAGCACATGTTCGCCACCCTGGTCACGCGCTCCCGCCTCGGGCGACAGGCCGCCTGAGACCCGGGAAGCGCACCCGCTTTCTGGAGCTTTCCTTGTCCGATCTGCTTTTCCGTCCGCTCGACGCGGACGAGTTCGACCTGTTCCACCGTTACGGCGCGCTGCCCGCCTCCGGCGTGGGCGCCCGCAACCTGCCCTTCGACAAGCTCGACTACCGGTCCGGATGGGTCTGGGTCGCGCTGCGCGGCGACGAGGTCGTCGCCAGGGCCGGATTCTGGGGGCCTCCAGGCTCCGAGCACCCCTTCAGCCTCGACTGGTTCGACCCCGGGTTCGGGCCCGACCGGGTCGAGGTGGGCGCCGCCCTGCTGCGGGCCGCGTACGCGGCGCTGGTCACGCCCGGGTACGCCACGCCGTCCGGCACCCGGCCCGACTACCACCTGTTCCTGCCCGCCGACTGGCGTGAGCGTCCCGACGCGCTCGCCGACGCCTCCGACCGGATCGCCGCCGCCGAGCGGGCCGGGTTGCGGCAGTCCGTCGAGCGGCTCAACCTGCGCTGGTCTCCCGAGTACGGCCTGCCGCCCAGGCCCGCCCGGCTCACCTTCGCCCCGGTGGACGACGACGAGGTGATGCTGGACCTGCTGGCACGCGTCACCGAGGGCAGCCTCGACGACTGGGACCGGCGCCACCTCGCGGAGCAGGGCGCGCGGGCGACGGCCGAGCAGACCGTGACCGACGTCGCGGACATGCCGGGCGGGCGTGGCCGGTGGCGGCTCGCCCGCGACGCGTCGGGTGAGCTCGTCGGCATCGTGATGCCCACCCGCAACTCCAGGAGCGCCACGATCGGCTATCTCGGGGTGGACCCGGCCCACCGCGGCCACGGCTACGCCGACGACCTGGCCATCGAGGCGTTGCACATCTTCAGCGCCGAGGGGGAGCCCGAGGTGAACGACAACACCGATGTGGGCAACAAGCCCATGGCCGCCTCGTTCGCCCGGATCGGCTACCGGATCACCGGCCGCCGCCTGATCCTCGCCTGACCTCCGGCCCGGGCGGGGCCTTCGATCTCGCGGAGGTCCCGCCCGGTGCTTCTCCAACCCCTCGAAAGCCGGCCCTCGATCAGATGTTCCTGTTCTGATCAGGTGCGGAGTCGATGTCCGGGGCGAACTGTGCCAGCGAGGCGTTGATCTGGGCGATGGCGTCGATCATGGGTCCTCACTTTTCTTGGCGTTGGGGCCGCTGCCGGTCGAGCGGCGTTCGCGTCTGCCTCGGACGAGTTCGGTGGCCAGCGCGTCCAGGTGCCGGTGCCAGAACCGGCGGAAGCGTTCCAGCCACATGTCGACCTCCCGCAGGGGGGCGGCGTCCACTGAGTACAGGCGGTGGGTCCCTTCGGCGCGGACCGTCGCGAACCCGTTGTCCCGCAGCACCCGCAAATGCTGGGACACCGCCGACTGGGAGATCTCGAACTCCTCCCGGATGACCGCGGTGATCGCGCCGGAGGACCGCTCGCCGTCGGCGAGCAGTTCCAGGATCCGGCGCCGGACCGGATCACCGAGAACATCAAAGGCGTGCACGGGTCCAACTATTTCAGTTTCTACTTATATAAATCAATCCTGTCATATATGGTGGCCGGGCTCGATGCCTCCCGCCCGCGGTGCCGCCGATCCTTTGGTATCCGAGGTCGCACGCCGACCGCGGGCGGTATCCGTCATGCGAGCCGCGCGATGGCCGGAGACCACGCCGGGGGCTTGACCGCATGGGTCTTGGCATCCCGCCGGTGATGTGGGGTCAGGCGGGGGTCCACGATCGCCGGACGCGGTCCGGTCGATCCGGATTCATCTGAAGACGGCGCGGCCTGGTGAGTGCGCAGAACCTTCACAATTCACCGCAGGTCTTCTGCACGGCTCCGGTCTACGCTGCCGAGCATGGCAACCCCTCAGCAACGACGTGTCCTCGTGGTCGAGGACGACGAGACGATCGCGCGGGCCGTACGCCACAGGCTGGCCGCCGAGGGCTTCGACGTGCTGGTCGTCGGGGACGGGGAGGCGGCGCTGGTCGCCTACGCGAAGACGGGGCCCGACGTGGTGGTGCTCGACCGGCTGCTGCCCGGCCTCGACGGTCTCGAGGTGTGCCGGCGGATGCAGGCGGCCAGACCGGTCCCGGTGCTCATGCTCACCGCACTGGGCGAGGAGACCGACCTGCTCGTGGGGCTCGGGGTCGGGGCCGACGACTACATGGCCAAGCCGTTCAGCATGCGCGAGCTGGTCGCCCGGGTGCACGCCCTGCTCCGCCGGGTCGAGCGGGCCTCCCAGCTGGCCGTGGCCGACACGGTCATCCGCGTCGCCGACGTCGAGATAGACACCGCCGAGCGCCGGGTCTACGTGCGGGGCGACGAGGCTCAGCTGACCAGGACCGAGTTCGACCTGCTCTGCCGCCTCGCCGAGCGCCCCGGCCAGGTCTTCGAGCGGGAGCGGCTGCTGGCGGATATCTGGGGCTTCTCCG
The DNA here is from genome assembly GCF_040298085.1 of Streptosporangium sp. NPDC001681. NCBI lineage: Bacteria > Bacillati > Actinomycetota > Actinomycetes > Streptosporangiales > Streptosporangiaceae > Streptosporangium > Streptosporangium sp. NPDC001681. Next base: position 22,223 of record NZ_JBEOZN010000097.1, read on the forward strand.
AGGCCGCGGCGACCCGTACCGTCGACAGCCACGTCCGTGCCCTGCGCCGCAAGCTCGGCCCCGGCGTCGTCCGTACCGTCCACGGCGTCGGTTACGCCCTCGTCCGGCAGTGAACGCACGCCCGGGGGCACCCCTCGCCGGCTCGGACCGCCCCGGCGACCTCAGGTTCGCGACCTCCGCTGAGGAACGGAGCACAGCCAAGCGGTGAACACGTATCACGCCGTCAACGCGGGTTCCGATACGGCCCTGAAAGGCGCTCGCGTCCGGCGGGGATTCCAGCCGCGCCGGGCGGGGAGCCCCCGGTCCGAACCGGTCGCCCTCCCCGGCACTCAACCCCTGTATGCCCTTTCCCTCCGACACCGGGATGCGCCGACCCTTGAGACCTCTCGACTTCCTTGGCCGGATCAAGGCGAAGCTCGGCATGGTGATCCTGCTGGCCGTGGTGGCGGCGTTCGTCGTCAACGAGGTCGGCCTCAACGCCGGCTACTCGCGCAACGTGCGCGTCGCGGTGGCCGCCGTGTTCGCGCTGATCATGGTGCAGCTGCTCGCGCGGGGGATGACCAAGCCGCTCCGCGAGATGGCCGCCGCCGCGCAGACCATCGCCAAGGGCCGGTACGGCCTGCGGGTCACCGCGACCTCCCGTGACGAGGTCGGCGAGCTCGCCCGAGCCTTCAACGCGATGGCCGCCGATCTGGGCGAGGTCGACCGGCAGCGGCGGGATCTGGTGGCCAACGTCAGCCACGAGCTCCGCACGCCGATCACCGCGCTCCGGGCGGTGCTGGAGAACGTGGTCGACGGGGTCTCGGAGCCCGATCCCGTCACTCTCGGCACCGCGCTCGCCCAGACCGAGCGGCTGGGCCGGCTGGTCGCGCAGCTGCTCGACCTGTCCCGGCTGGAGTCCGGTGCCCGGCTGATCGAACGTGAGGACGTCGAGCTGCGCCCGCTCTGCGAGCAGGCCCTCCGGGAGGCCGTGCTGGCCAGGGAGGGCGTGGCGGCCCGCTGCGAGGTCCCGGAAGGACTGAGCGTGCGCGCCGACCCGGACCTGCTCGCGCAGGTTCTCGCCAACCTGCTGGACAACGCGGTGCGGCACAGTCCCGACGGCGGGACCGTGGTGCTGGCGGCGGCGGCCAGGGGAGAGGGCGTCCGGCTCCGGGTGAGCGACCAGGGACCGGGGATCGCGGCCGAGGACCGGGCGCGGGCGTTCGAGCGCTTCTCCCGCCTGGACGCCGGACGGGCCGCCGACGACGGCGGTGCCGGGCTGGGCCTGGCCATCACCAAGGAGATCGTCGAACTCCACGGCGGCTCCATCCACGTCGAAGACGATCCCGGCTGCCACATAGTGACCGACCTTCCGGAAAGGATTGAGATGAACCCCCCGTCTCCGCCTGCCAAGGACGATTCCCCCTCCGAGGTGAACTCCGCGGCGGTGCACGACGGCGCCCCGGACAAGGCACCTGCGAGTAAGGCTCATACGCCTTCTGTATCGGACAGGACCCCTTCGACGCCTTCCATCCCTGAAAAGGCCCAGGTGAGCGAGGTCCCCGAGAACCTCGCCGCCTCCAAGCCTTCCGCCCCGCACGCGAGCGGCACGGCAACGGGGATCGGTGAGCGTCACGAGGTCACCGGGAGCGCTCAGGAACAGGAACCTGATGAGATCTCAGGGGATGCTCAGCAGCCGGATCCTCGCGAGGCCGCCGGGATCGACTCCGGTTCCGGTGAACCGGCCGGGGCCTTGGGGCGGGCCGTGACCGGTGCTCCTCGACGGGAGGTCACCGCTGGGGAGCCCGGGCACCAGGTGGTGTCCGTCCCCATGTCCGCCTCCACGGACCCCGAAGCCTCCACTCCCGAGTCCGACGCGCCCGCCGTGCCACCTCCTCCGTCCTCTTCGCCCGCGCAGCCGTTTCCCCCCCAGCCGGTCCTCGTCCGGGACGGGCGGGACGGGGACGTGCGCCGGGAGCAGGTCGTGGTGCGGAACTGGCTCGGGGCCTTCAGCGGTCTCTTCCTCGGGGGTGTCGCCGGGCTGGTCTGCGCGGTGATCGTGGGTATCGGCCTCGCGAGCGTCGACGTCCTGCTGGCCGCGTTCGTCGGTGCCGTCCTCTTCATGATCGGTGTGTTCGTCGGCACGGTCATCGGCGCCACCACGCCCACCGGCGAGATCTGGTCCGCCGGCGAACCGCTCCCGCACCGGCCTCCCGCGCGGGGACCCGTCGCGCAGCGCGTCACCGTACCGGAGGTCCAGGAGAAGGAGGGAGCGGCGCAGCCGGTGGGTGCCAGGAGCGGCTCCCCGGGAGCCCCGGGGGGTTTCGCGCCGATTCGGGAGGAATACCGACCGGCTGTTCAGCCACCGGGAAGGTCCGGAGGCTCCGGCGGGTACGAGGCGCCGCCGGTCTTCCCCCGGCCCGACCTGCCGGACACCCCCCGGTGGGTGCTGCCGGTCTCCGCCGCCGTCGGGCTGCTCGCCGCGATCGCGGTGCCGTACAGCAGGGCCGGTCTCGGACTCGTGCTGGTGTCGGTCGCCATGGGGGCGGCGGCGATTCCCACGGTGCGCAGCAGGATCACCCCGTGGTCGGCGGGGATGGGGGCGATCGCCTACGGGCTGGTCGCGACGGTGATGTTCAGGGACGCCGACTGGCTGGTCGGGGTGGTCCTGCTGGCCGGGTTCCTGCTGGCCGCGCTCGCTCTGTCGGGGGCCGGGCGCGGCTGGCTCGGGGTGCTCAGGGGAGGCGCGTCGGTGCTCCTCGGCCTGCTGCCGGTGCCGTGGTTCCTCGGTGCGAGGCTGAAGGGTCTCGCGGACCGCAGGAGGGTGGTCCCCCTGCTGTTCGGGGGCGGACTGACCGTCGTGCTGCTGGCGGTGTTCGGGGCGCTGTTCGCCTCGGCGGACGCGGTCTTCGCCGAGGCCGTCCAGCAGGTGTTCAGCGCGCAGGCCTGGGCCGAGTCGCTGCCGCTGCGGATCCTGCTCTTCGTGGTCTTCGCGGTCGTGGTGGCCTCTGCCGTGCTGGTCGGCCTGCGGCCGGTGGCCGAGCCGAAGGCCCCCGACCTGAAGGTCACGGTCGGCCGCGGTATCTGGGTGACCCCGCTGACGGCGCTCAACCTGCTGTTCGCCACGTTCGTGGGGATGCAGCTCACCGTGCTGTTTGGCACCACCCGGTGGGTGGTCTCCGCCACCGGGCTGACCTACGCCGAGTACGCGCGTTCGGGATTCTTCCAGCTCGTCGTCGTCAGCGTGTTCGTGCTGGCGATCGTCGCGGTCGCCTCGGGGACGCTGGATCTCAAGGGCTTCGACCGGTGGCTGATGGCCGGGCTGCTCGGCCTGCTCTGCGTGCTGACCCTGGTGATCCTCTTCTCCGCGCTGCACCGCCTGGACCTGTACGCCGAGGCCTACGGGCTCTCCCGGCTGCGGGCCTCGGTGGCGGCGACGGTCTGGTGGCTGGGCGGGGTCTTCGCCCTGGTCCTCGCGGCGGGCGCGGCCCGGCTCACCAGGCGTGGGCACGCGCGCTGGCTGCCCAGGACCCTCGTGCTGATGACGAGCGCCTCGCTGCTGGCGTTCGCGGTGTGGAACCCCGACCTGCGGGTCGCGGAGACCCAGATCGCGGTACGGGGTGTGGACCGGATCGACCTCGAATACCTGGGCGACCTCGGCGCCGAGGCCGTACCCGTACTGGACCGGCTGCCCGAGCCGTCCCGCAGCTGCGTCCTGCTGGACGTGATCGCGGCCAACGACCTCGCCGGACCCGACTCCTGGAACGGCTGGAACCTGGCCCGGCGCGAGGCACGGGAACTCCTGGCCCGGCGACCGGCGATCAGGAACGCCTCGTGCTCGCAGACCCTCTCCCGCCTGGAGATCCCCAACCAGGACTGAGCGACTTCGGGGGCCGCCGGGCCGGACGACTCGTCCGCCGGCGGCCCGCACCGCACGGTGCTCGGCCGAACTGATCCTGGGTTACCGGCCGGCCCCCGGGGCCGCATGTTCACGGAAACGGTGCGCCAGTGTGCGGCCGGTTCCTTGAGGTAGGCCATCGACACGCCCTGGGACCAGCCGGCACCGGTCGGCTCATCCGCCCACTCGTGTCGCGCACTGTACGGGTGCCTTTCTCCGCGCCCGCGCCGAACGACAAGCACAACTCGCCGCACCGAACCACGACCCGCAACAGCGACACGGTCCACAGCACGAGCACGGCATCGGGATGTAGGCCCCCGCCCTGCGTTCTGCGGTGAGCTTGACTCCGCCCCTACGTCATAGTTTGTGCTTGAGATATGAAGCTCGTTCCCGTCGCATATCTCGCCTCGTACCTGTTGTCCCTGCTCGGGAACTCGATCGCGGGGATCGCGTTGCCGTTGATCGTGTTACAGACCACGGGGAGTGTGCTTGGTGCAGGGGCGGTCGCCGCAGCGACCGTTGTCCCGGCCGTTCTTGCGGGGTTGCTGATGGGGGTGGTCATCGACCGCATCAACCGGCGCACATCCTCGGTGATCACCGATCTCGTCTCTGCCGCGTCGATCGCCGCGTTGCCGCTGGTCGATCTGGTGTCGGGGCTCAACCTGGGGTGGTTCATTCTGTTCGGCATCATCGGCTCGCTCGGCGACGTGCCCGGTGCGACGGCGCGGGAAGCGCTGCTTCCCGCGGTCGTTCGCCACGGGGGCGTCAGTGCCGAACGACTGATGGGGGTGCGAGAGATGCTGGGCGCGGTGGCGATCTTGCTGGGACCGGCAGCGGCAGGGACTCTCATGATCCTCTTCGACGGCTCAACGGTGTTGTGGATCACCGCCGCTACGTCGCTGGTGGCTGCGCTGATCACGCTCCTGATTCCGCGGCACGTCGGCACGATCATGTCGGAGGACGGTATCGCGGCGGCTCCGACCGGTACCGGGTGGTCACAGTTGCGTGACGGCTGGTGGGCCCTGTTCCGCAGTCGCTTTCTGCTTGCAGTCACCATGATCAGCTTGGCATCGGTGTTAGTCCTCGGGGCGCTGCAAGGGCTCGTGCTGCCGGTGTTCTTCACCCAGGAGAACCAGCCCGGCCTCCTCGGTTTCGTGCTGAGCGCCCTTGCCCTCGGGATGCTCCTCGGCGGCGCGAGCTACGCCGCAGTCGGCACGCGCGGTGCCCGCCGAGCCTGGTTCGTCACCGGTCTCGCCGGAACAACAGTCGGGATCGCCCTCATCGCCGCGCTACCGTCCGTATGGGTGGTGTTCGCTGGGGCGTCCGTCGTCGGATTCTCCAGCGGACTGTTCGGCAGCCTGATCGGCGTGCTCATGATCGAGCGGATACCCGAGACGATGCGAGGACGGATCATGGGCACCCAGAACGCCATGATGACCGCCGCCCCACCGGTCGGCATCGTGCTGGCAGCCATGCTCACCGAGTACATCAGCGTCAATGTCGCAGCTCTCGCACTCGCAGCCGTATGGACCGTCGCCTTCGTCCTCGCACTGACCGCACGGTCGCTTCATAAACTGGAACCAGAGAACCCAGAGCAAATGATGACGAACGAGGCGCAGGTGACCAGCGGTGAACAGTAGCGAACTCGGCTCGCTCGCCGGAGTCACCGTCCGAGCACTCCGCCATTACCATCAGGTCGGCGTCCTCGACGAGCCGCCCCGCGGACCCAACGGCTACCGGCAGTACGACGTGCACGATCTGATCCGAGTCCTACGTATCAGACGTCTCGCCGCCCTCGGAATACCACTGGAGCAGATGCCCGCCCTTCTCGATGAGACCGGCGATCAGGCCATAGGGCTTCTTGATCAGCTCGATCAAGAACTCGCCGCCCAGATCGACCGGCTCACCACGCAGCGCGATCTCATCGCCCGGCTCCGGGAACAGAAAGCAGCGCCGGACATCCCGCCCGAGCTCGCACGGTTTCTCACCACCTTTGCGGCCGGCAGGCTCTCCCCGGCGATGGCACGAATCGACCGGGATCAAACCGTTCTCCTCGCCCACCTGGTCGGCACCGACGGCATGCCCCACCTCGTCGGGTACTACGAACGGATCAGCGACCCCGCTCTCCTGCCCGCCATCACAACCGTGACCGCACAGTTCGAAAGCCTGGGACCCCACACCAGCGACGATGAACTTGACCGGTTCGTTGACGAGTTCGTCACAACCTTCGCGCCGATCGTGCGAGAACTCAACGAAACAGAGTCAGGCGTAGACCTCACCGGAGTTACTGGACTCTTCACCGAATACACAACAGATGTTCTCAGCAACACGCAGCAACACGCACTCGATCTCATCGGCGCACGATTCAACGACATCAACTGACTGCCCGCGCCCCGCACCACCGTCATCCTGGAGGCACCCGTCCAGCAGTGGCGTCAAACACGACATGTGGTATTGCCGACGCCCCGGAAAGCGGTGGCGAGCTCGACGCCGGACGCGCTACTGAGTAGGGCCCAGGCTTGGATGTCCATGTCCATGTCCATGTCCATGTCCGCGAACGTGGGGATGTTACTGGAGCCTCCCATCACCGGCTGCTTCACCCCGGTGCGCTCAGCTGCTCTCGGTTCATCAGGTGAAACCGGAGACCGGTGCTTTTCATCCAGACCGTCGGCGGCAGCTTGTGTGGAGATCGTGCAGCTTTGGTAGAGACACCGAGCAAGGCATGGCGAGCAATGCGGAGATGGCACCACACTTTTTCGGTGCCGATTCCTCCTGCTATGCAGAAACCGTGGCTGCTCTCCTTGCCGGCGGCGGCCGGATGGTTTCTCTCTGAAAACCGTCGATCAACAGCAGTCTTGACGTCGCACTACGGCGATGCCGGCATGTGGTCACTATGACTACCGGCTCCTCGGATTCGAATGAGCAGAATTACAAGCCCATCGCCTTCGTGCTCGTCTTGTTGAGTGCGATCTTTATTGCCATGCCGATCCGCCGCGTGGTGATCGAGGTAAGCGAATTCGGTCTGCGACAATTGTTCATTCCGGTGCTCATCCTGGTCGGGCTGCCTGTGGCCGGGGCGCTTGTCGGAGCCTCGCTGAGATTCCAGGGGGCAGGCGGCAGATTCTTTGGAATCGCATTGGGGGTCTTTGTGTCCAGCTTGCTTCTGATGGCATTTCTCGCTTACTGGGCCTATTACTACCTCATCTGGCGCTGACCCGGCTCACGGCAATAACCCCCGGAGGACGCGGGCGGGAGCGCCTGCCCGCGTCACGTATGGCGGCTTCGTGGTCCCAGGTGTAGTGGGGGCGGGGGTGGTGTGGCCGTCGCGGTGGCGTCCGCGTGTGGCGGCCAGGGCATCTCATGCGCGGACGGACATGCCGGTCCCCCCGCCACCAGCAGGCTCCAAGCCGTCGACAAGACGCCCCCGGCAGGCTGGATGGCGAACGTCATCACCACTCACCGGGTCGACGTGAACGGCTACCACCACAGGCTCAATTTCCGCCTGGAGCCCGCCTGTCAACGGAAAACGAGGAGCGCATGAACAACATCCTGTCCAGGGTCGGCACCCTGGCCGCCGGGCTGACACTCGTCGCGGCCCTCGCGTCTCCGGCCCAGGCCGCCGAGCCCCCTGCTCTCGGCGCCGACACGGCCGCCGCCGGACCCCTCCTCAAGATCGTGTTCGGCTCGCTTCAGGCCTTCGACCTTGAGGAGAGCGGCGAGGACGAGATCCGTGTGCGGATCATAGGTCCGAACGGCGCTGAGTACATCGGCTGGCCCACCAACGGCGACGAGGCCGACACCAAGGCCGGAACCTGCTGGGTATGGGATTATTCGATGTGCACCGCCGGCTCCACAGAGCGCGCCGCCGGGGCGTACAAGAGCCAGACCACCGTTGCCGGAGGCTCGTTCACGATCGAGGTGTGGGAGGACGACCTCATCGGCGACGATCTGCTGCTGCGCATCCCGGTGACCGCCACGGGCGGCTATCAGGACATTGAGGCTTACTCCCCCGCCGGCAAGGGATTCTCCTACCGGTTCGTGGGAAACCTGGAGCCCGCGTAAGTGGTCTCGGTCGGCAGGCCGAGGTCATCCAGGAGGTGACCTTTTGGCGGGGGACGCCCGCGTACTCCTGACAGGCTTAATCATGGCCTCATAGGGGCTATGCCGGGGTAGCCGCCGTTATGCCCACAGGCCCCGTAACCACAGCCAGTGGTCGAACTGGCGCACTTTCCATTGACTGTCCAAGTGCAGCGAGGCCCCTTCGTAGGTGTGACGTTGTTCGGCTTGTTGGATTCGATGACGGCCTTGGCCGCAGCACCGCCCTTCTCGCTCGCCCGAAGCTCCTTCGTACCGGTGGAGTAGAAAGAGCCGCCCTTGGCTTTCTTCCCCAGCGCGGGAACGTAGCCGTCGAGGGGAATGCGGTACCAGGCGAAACCTTCTTCGAAGTTGTCGCACCTACTGTCTGCCGTCCTGATGCGCGTACTCTGCTTCACGCACACCTCGACCCGGTCCTTGTGGAGGACGGCCGCCTCGAAGCCGAGGCCTCCACGGGCGCGGGCACGGCTGCCCTCGTAGCCTGGGTCCCTGAAGGAGCCGCCCCTCGCCTTCCTGCCGGTGGCCGGAACTTTTACCTCTATCGGCGTGAAGTACCAGGCAAAGCCGGATTCGGCGTCGTCACACGGGCGATAGGCGACGCGAATCCGTGTTCGCTTCCTGACGCAGATCACTATGTACGATGGATCCTCCTCCAGGTCCATGATGTCCTCCGGGTCCTCCAGCTCCATGATTTCCTTGATGTCCTCCGGGTCCTCAGAGATCGTCTCCACGGGGGAGAGCACCGGATAATCGAACGCGCAGCCGGTCAGCAGAAAGGCCGCGAGGACCGTGCACAACGGTCGGAGAATGCTTGAGGACAAATTCCCTCGAATCTCGGGGGGATCATTTCTATATGATCAACGAGGAACAGCGGTCACCGGTTCCACTTCCGACGCCCCTGTTTTGGCGCTTCGTCCAACTCGATTGGAACTTTATGTCCGTCTTATCCGTCGTCCTGGTCAGACGGGGAAGCAGTCGGCGCTGATCGGTCGTGTGTTGACCTCGTACCAGCGAAGGGTGACGTGCCTTGACCAACTTAACCCCGCGCGTCCGCGCGCTTACCGGACGAGCCAGGACGCTTGTCTCCTACGGTTACCCCGCAGAGAACAGGACGATGTACGGCGTGGCCGTCCTGGACGGTGACGGGCTGATCCTGCTCTGCTCGCCGGGAGCCAGACCTCGGCACGAGTTGGAGGGATTCGCCGCCGACCATGGGCTGATCTTCGAGTTCCGGCGGTACGGCACCGCCGCTGAGGTGAGGGTCGTCCTGGCCCGCCGCGCCTCGGGCTGGCATGGACTTCCACCCACCGGCCCTCCGGCTCACCATGAGAGCCCACGCATGCATCTGCTCGATGACGTGAACAATCTCCGTTACCTCAGAATGATCACCAACATGTGGCGCGACATGCGGGCCGGCCGCGCCCATGCCCGGTTGAATCGGTCTCGGACGTCAGGTGCCCGCGAGCTCTCGCGTCTGGACGGCCAGGCCTGCCGTCTCCTCTTCAAGCACGGTCAGCCGGCGCTGGAGTCGGAGGATGGCCTGCACCCGACTCCCCAGGCCGATCTACTGCTGTGTTACACAGCCGAGCCGGACCTCCGCGGCCTCATCGTGTTCGGCGGGCCTGGTCGGCCACTGGTTCACCTGCCCGGAAGGTGGGATCCAGAGGACACGCGGCGCTTCGCCGAGCAGAACATGCTGGGGTTCGAAACACGCGGCCTGCCCCATGAGGAGTACCTGGCCTTGACGGGACAGGTCCAGGACGCGGTTCCCTGAGTGACCATTGGTCCGAGCACGGCCCCCGCCGGAGGGCGGGGGCCGCACCGTTGCGTACGAGGGTCAGGGCACCCAGTGGTTGCCGGTTACGGTGATCATGACTTGGAGCTGGATGCTGGTCGAGTAGTAGTCGCTCGCGGTGAACGGGGTGTTGAGCATCTTGGTCCACAGGGCGTCCAGCCAGGCCTGGCTGCCGGAGTCGGTCATCGCCGCCACCGCGAACGGGGCGAAGTAGGCCGGCTCGCTGCCGCTGGAGATCTGGGTGCCGTTGAGCGAGTAGCCGACCGCGATGTTGTTCGGGTTGCCGCCGGTCTTGCTCTTGATCCAGGTGTTGAGCTTGCGCGCGGCGGCGAGTGACTTGGCGTCGCCGCTGGTCACCGCGTCGTTGCCGATCCGCCACGGGTCACGGCAGGCGTTCCACCAGAACTTGCCGTCGTTGGGGTCCTCCAGGACCTGGCCGGGGGCCGGCTTCGGGGTGGTGTTGGTGTTGACCACGAAGTCGGCCAGCAGGCCGGTGCTCGCCGCGTAGGTCGACTGCTGGGAGGCGATCAGGTTCTGGTGGTTGGTGCGGACGGTGTCCCAGGTCGTGTCGCCGGTGGCCTTGCGGAACGCCCTGAAGTGGTCGATCATCCAGTCCGAGGAGCGGCTGATCCAGTAGTACTGGTCGCCCGAGCTGCTCCAGTCGCCGAGCTTCATCAGCTTGGTGGTCGGGTTGACCTCACCGGCCTTGATCGCGTTGATGTGGTTGATCGCGAGCTGCTTGTAGTTGTAGGTGCCCGTGCTGCCCCACTGCCGGTCGGCCAGGAGCAGGCCGTAGGCCACGTCCAGGTCGCCGTCGGTGGCCGAGTCGCCGCCGTTGACACTCTGGCAGGCGGTGTTCTGCTCGGCGGCGAGCAGACCGGGGGTGATCGACGACGGGTGCGCCAGCACGTACTTCACCAGGCCGTCGAAGATCTTCTTCGCGTCCGGGTCGGCCCCGGCCATCGTGGCGGTGATGACCATGCCGTAGCCCTGCGCCTCGGCCACGTACGGGTGGTCGGCGTCGGGGGAGATGATCTGGTACCAGCCGTTGCCGCAGTTCTGCTTGACGAAGGCGGCCTTCCAGCGCTGGTAGTAGTCGATCACCTTCTGGTCGAGCGTGGCCTGGGCGCCACTGGGGCGCAGCATCCCGGCCGCGTAGGGAATCGTGTGCGAGCCGAACGGCACGCCGGGGCCGCCGGGAGTGATCGTCGGGGTGGGACTCGGGGTGCCGCCGGTGCTGCCGTAGACCTCCATCTCGTACAGCGAGTAGCCGTAGACGGTGCCGCGCGCGGTGCCGTACATCCGCACGTAGCGGCCGGTGCCGGACAGGGTCAGGTCGTCGACGCCACCGTCGCCGGAGGTGGTGGAGTAGACGGAGGTCCAGACGTTGCCGTCGGGAGAGGTCTCGATCCGGTACGACTTGCCGTACGCGGCCTCCCAGGTCAGCTTGACCCGGGAGATCGTGGCGGAGCCGCCGAGGTCGACGCGGAGCCACTCGGGGTCGTGGCCCTCGGCGGAGGCCCAGCGGGTGGTGGTGTTGCCGTCGAAGGCGGCCGAGGGGAGGAACGTGGCGTCCTCGTTGGAGGACGAGGTGGCCGGACGGCCCTGGGACAGCAGGGAGTCGGCGGCGAAGCCGGGCGGGGCCGCCAGCACGAACACCGATGCGATCAGTGCCGACGCCAGTGCCAGAACGAGGACGGTCGAGGGGCGTTGGAGACGTGGTCTCGCATGCACAGGGGGTGCCCTCTCTGCGATCATCTAGTTAGGAAAGGTTCCTAACTAGGAAAAGATGCCACCATCCATGACACGTCACGGTCAAGAGGGCAGGGGGCCCAAATTCCCGGTTGCGTGCGATGTAGCGGAAAACCAGGGAGAACGCAGACAGGTGACGGGTGCCTCGAACACCTTCCCGGTGATTGAATCCGGGCATGTCGTTTGATGTGTTGATCAGGGATGGCTGGGTGCTCGACGGCACCGGTGCCCCGGCCTGCCGGGCCGACGTCGGCGTCACCGGTGACCGGATCGCGGCCGTGGGCCGCCTGGACGCGGCGGCGGCCACCACGGTGGTCGAGGCCGCCGGGCGCCATGTCATGCCCGGCCTCGTGGACTGCCACGCCCACGGCGACGCCCTCGTCCTGGACAAGGAGGTGCAGCTCGCCGCGCTCCGGCAGGGGGTGACCACCTTCGTCCTCGGCCAGGACGGGCTCTCCTTCGCACCCTCCACCACTCCGGAGACCTTCGCCTACGCCACCCGCTACTTCGCGGCGGTCAATGGCGTCCACCCCTCGGCCGACGGGCCGATCGGCGTCGGGGAACTGCTCGACGGCTACGACAGGGCGACCGCGCTGAACACCGCCTACCTGCTGCCGCACGGCACGATCCGGTACGACGTGATGGGCGCCGCCGAACGGGCCGCCTCCGCCGACGAGCTGGCCGCGATGCTGGCCCGCGTCGAGCGTGGCCTGGCCGAGGGAGCGGTCGGCCTCTCCACCGGGCTGGAGTACGCCCCCGGCCGCTACGCCGACGCCGCCGAGCTCGCCGCGCTCTGCGCGCCGCTCGGCCGCCTGCCGTACGTGACGCACATGCGCGGGTACGGGGCGGCGGCCCCGGAGGGGATGGCCGAGGTGACCGACATCGCCCGGCGCTCGGGTGTCGCGGTGCACGTCTCGCACTACCACGGCCCGGCCGCGATCCTCCTGCCACTGGTCGACGAGGCCCGGCTCCGGGGGCTGGACATCACCTTCGACACCTATCCCTACCTGCGGGGCAGCACCATCCTGGCGATGGTCGCGCTGCCTCGGTGGGTCCCGGCCGCCGACGTCGACCGGGCGCTGGAGATGCTGGAGTCCGAACGGATCGAGTGGGACGAGAGGCTCTGGCCGAGGGTCACCCTCTCCCACGTGCCAGGTGCCGAGTGGGCCGAGGGGCTGACGCTGCCCGAGGCCGCCGACGAGGCGGGGCTGGAGCCGGGAGAGTTCTGCCGCCGGATCCTGATCGACACCCGGCTGGAGGCCGGATGCGTGGTGGCTCGCCCCGACGAGGGCCCCGAGGGGGAGGCCTCGGTCCGCGCGATCCTGCGCCACCCGGCGCACACCGGCGGCTCCGACGGCATCTACGTGGGCGGCCACCCCCACCCCCGGGGCTACGGGGCGTTCGCCAGGATGCTCGGCCACCACGTCCGCCAGACCGGGGACTGGACCCTGGAGCAGGCGGCGGTCCACCTCGCCTCGCACCCGGCACGCCGCTTCGGCCTCGAAGGGCGCGGGCTCGTCCGCCCGGGACAGGTCGCCGACCTGGTCGTCCTCGACGCGGGAGCGGTCGCCGACCTGGCCACCTACGCCGCCCCGCGCACCCCGGCCACCGGGATCGGCGACGTCCTCGTCTCCGGGGTCCCGGTCCTCGCCGGAGGCCAGCTCACCGGCGCCACCCCCGGCAGGGCGCTGCGCCCCTGAAAGCCACGGCCCTGACGAGCCGCGGCTCTGACAACACGGCACCGGAGAGGGCGCCAGGAGGATAGGGTCCTCAGGGCGACCAACGGGGATGTGACCTCCCACGCCCGGATTCAACGGCCGATGCCCGCTAAATCCGTACAGGTGACCACAGGAAGGGCCGGGACGTGAAGGGGATCGTGGATCCCGAAGGGGCGCTGGGGGCCTCGCTGTTCGGTGGGGCGTTCACCTTCCCGGTGATGGTGGCCCACAGAAGCGCGCTGGAGCACAACATCGCGACGCTCGCGGCCTTCACCGGGGCGTACGGGCTGATCTTCGCCCCGCATGCCAAGACCACCATGTCGCCAGAGCTCATCAGGGCGCAGCTGGAGGCGGGCGCGTGGGGGATGACCGTCGCCACCCCCAGCCAGGCGCTCACCCTGCGCGAGTTCGGAGTCGCGAGGATCGTCCTCGCCAACCAGGTCTTCGACCCCGCGGGGCTGGACGCACTCGCCGCGCAGCTGGCGGAGGACCCCGCGTTCGAGCTCCTCTGCTTCGTCGACTCGGTGGCCGGGGTCGAGACGCTCTCCCGGCACGCCGGGGCCAGGCCGTTCCGGGTCCTGGCGGAGCTGGGCCATGAGGGCGGCCGGGGCGGCAGCCGTACCCTCGCCGAGTTGCTGGAGGTCGCCTCTGCGGCGCAGACGGCCGAGGGCGTGCAACTGGCCGGCGTCGCCGGGTACGAGGGTTCGCTGGGATCCGCCGGCGAGGTGCGGGCCTACCTGTACCGGCTGCTGGAGGCGCTGGAGCACCTGCGGGTGCGCGACCCGATCCTGTCCGTGGGCGGCAGCCAGTGGTTCGACGTGATCGGCCGCGAGCTCGCCACCTGCCGGGCCAGGGTCATGTTGCGCAGCGGCGCCTACGTCTCCCACGACGACGGCTACTACCGCGAGCGCACCCCGTACACCCGGATGGACGGGGAACTGCGCGCCGCGCTGGAGATCTGGGCACACGTGCTGAGCGTTCCCGAGCCCGGCCTGGCCGTGGTCGGGTTCGGCAAGCGCGACGCCCCCTTCGACGAGGGGCTGCCGATCCCGCGCGGAGCCGTCGCGGACGCGACGGTGCTCAAGGTCCAGGACCAGCACACGGTCCTGAGACTGGCGCCGGGATCGCCGGTGAAGCCGGGGGACCTGGTGTCGTTCGGCATCTCCCATCCGTGCACCGCCTTCGACAAGTGGCGGGTCATGCCGGTGGTCGACGAGGAGTACGTCGTCGTCGATCTGATAAACACCTTCTTCTGATCCCCCTTCCCCCTTTTGAGGAGTGACGAGATGAGCGGCAAGCAGGAGCTGCGTACCGACGAGGGCGCGGCGCCCGTGGGGGCGTACTCGCAGGGCCTCGTGGTCGGCGATTTCGTCTACACCTCGGGCATGGGGCCGCTGAGCCCCGAGACCGGCGAGGTCGTCGGGACCGAGGTGGCCGAGCAGACGCATCAGGTGATGCGCAACCTCGGCGCCATCCTCGCGGCGCACGGCCTCGGCTTCGACGACGTGGTGAAGTCGACGGTGCACCTGCAGCACCTCAAGCGTGACTTCGCCGCCTACAACGAGGCGTACAAGTCCTATTTCACCCGCCCCTATCCCGTCCGCACGACCGTCGGCTCCGACCTGATGGACATCCTTGTCGAGATCGACTTCGTGGCCTACAAGCCGCGTTAGAGTCTGACCGACTTCATGGGAGGGCGGCGGCTTGGACAGCTCGCTATACGTCTACGTCGAGGACGTACGCGGGGAGGGCATGGAGGCGGTCCTTGACCGGATCACCGGATACGGCCTGACGGGGATGACCGTGGCCGCGGCGTATCGCCGCGCCCGCGACGTCACCCCGCACGGCCGCTCCCGGGTGACGCTCCGCAGCGACGGTGCGCACTTCACGCCGCCCGCCGACCTGTTCGGCGAGCTGCGGCTGGTCCCGCCGGTCCAGGAAGGCGCGGAAGAGGAGCCGCTGGCCGCGCTCCGCCTGGCCACCGCCGAGCGGGGACTCGCGCTGCACGGCTGGACCGTCTTCCTGCAGAACACCACGCTCGGCCTGGCCAACCCCGACGTGACGGTACGCAACTGCTTCGGTGACCGGAGCTCGCCCGTGGACCTGTGCCCCTCCCACCCCGACGTTCGGCGGTACGCGGTCGCGCTGGGCAGGGCGGTGGCCAGGCAGGGCGTCGACAGCGTGGTGGCCGAGGCGCTGCACTTCTCGACGTTCGGCCACGGCTACCACCACGAGCGCAGCTTCGTCCCGCTCGGGCCGATGGACACGTTCCTGCTCGGCCTCTGCTTCTGCGACTTCTGCATGCGCGGAGCGGCCGGCCTGGGGGTCAACGCCGAGGTGGCACGCGAGGAGTGCACCAGGATCGTGGGCGCCGTCCTCGACGGCGACCCGCCCGCCCAGGGCGAGGTGACCCGCGCGGCACTGACCGCGTACGCGGGTCCCGAGGTGGTCGCCTACGCGCGGGCCCGTTCCGAGGTGGTGACCTCGCTGGTCTCCGACGTCTCCACCGCCGTCACCGCCGAGGGCTCACGGCTGGTCTTCCTGGACGCCACCGGCTCCGTCAAGGGCTACCGCGACGGTCTGCCCTCGCCGGGGCTCGCCGCGCACGACTCCTGGCAGCTCGGCGTCGACCTGGTCGCCCTCGGCGACCTGGTGCCCTCGCTCGGCGTGCTCGCCTACGCCCGCGACGCGGGCAGGGTGGCGGACGACGTGGTCGCCTACCGCCGCTCGACGGGCAAGGACAGGGAACTGCGGGTCGTCCTCCGGCCCGGCCTCCCCGACACCGACTCGGCCGAGCGCCTCGCGGCCAAGGTCCGCGCCGTGCGGGCCTCGGGGGCGGACGCGGTCGACTTCTACGCGTACGGGCTCATGCCCTACCCGATCCTGGACCGCATCCCGGGCGCGCTCTCCGCCTGACCTCACCTGATCTCACCGGGCGAGGGAGCCGTCCAGGACGGCGCTCACGGCCCGGGCGGCGAAGTCCTCGTCGAGGGGGAGGGCGCGGAAGACCGCGCGCAGCCAGACCGCCCCGGCGAGCAGGTCCACGATGAGCATGGGGTCGGCCTCGGCCGACAGCTCGCCGCGCCGCCGCGCGCGGTCGAAGACGGCCTCCTCCCGCGCGAACCGGTCGGCGAAGAAGCCCCGGGTCGCCGCTGCCAGCTCGGGGTGGTGGACGGCGGCGCCGAGGGCGGCCACCGCGACATCGGCGGCCGGGGGACGGGTGAGCAGCGCGGCCACCCCCTCGACCAGGGCCTCCAGATCGCCCCTGAGACCGCCGGTGTCCGGTGGTTCCATCGTGAGCAGGTCGGCCTCGACCAGGGCGGCGGCCAGCAGCGCCGCCTTCGACGGCCACCAGCGGTAGATCGTGGTCTTGTTGACCCCCGACCGCTCCGCCACTCCCTCCACGGTCAGGCCCTCATAGCCCTTGGCCGCGAGCAGTTCGAGCGTCGCCTGGAAGATCTGCTGTTCCTTACGGGGTGCCATGCGTCCAACCATAACAACGCAACGGTGCGTTGTGTTTTAATCGAGGCATCCATCTGACCCGGAGGTCTCATGCTCCCCATCGTTTTCGTCCACGGCATCCGGCTCAGCGCGACCATGTGGGGCCCCGTCATCTCCCGCCTCGACCGTCCCGCGGTGGCGGTCGACTTGCCCGGCCACGGCACCCGCTCCGGCGAGCCGTTCACGATGGACGCGGCGACGTCGGCGGTCGCCGACGCCGTCGACGCGCTGGGCGGCCGGGCACTGGTGGCCGGTCTCTCGCTCGGCGGGTACGTCGGCATCGCCACCGCCGAGCGCTTCCCCGGGCGGGTGGCGGGGCTGATGGCGATGGGATGCACGGCCCGTGGCCCGGCGGCGGCCGGAACCTACCGGTTCGCCGCCTCGCTCGCCGCCAGGAACCCGTCGCTCGCGAACCGGATCAGTTCCTACGGCCTCCGCCGCCTCCTGCCAGGTCCCGTCGGGGAGGCGATGGTGGCGGGTGGGCTCTCCTGCGAGGTGATGCCCCAGGTCGTCGAGGCCGTCACCGGCCACGACCAGCTCGCTGCGCTGGCCGCCTACCCGGGGCGCGTCTGGCTGGTCAACGGCGCCCGGGACCCGTTCCGGGCGAACGAGCGCGACTTTCTCCGGGCCTGCCGGAACGGGCGCCTGATCCTGATCCCCCGCCGGGGGCACCTGGGCGTGCTGGCGGCCCC
>NZ_JBEOZN010000098.1:0-39546 GCF_040298085.1 Streptosporangium sp. NPDC001681
GGATGCGCCTCCAGGGAGCCGAACCGGGTGATCAGAGCCGCCGCGGTCTTGTCGCCCACCCCCGGCACGCCCGGCAGGCCGTCACTGGGGTCGCCGCGCAGGGTGGCGAAGTCGGCGTAGGAGCGGCCGGGGATGCCGTACTTCTCGGCGACGGCGGCCTCGTCGACCAGCTGGAGGTTCTTGACCCCTCTGGCGGTGTAGAGAACGCGGACCGGCCGGGAGTCGTCGACCAGCTGGAACAGGTCGCGATCGCCGGTGACGACGTCGACCTGGCCGCTCGCCCGTGCGGTGAGCGTGCCCATCACGTCGTCGGCCTCGTAGCCGGGCACGCCGATGCGGGCGATGCCCACCGCGTCGAGCACCTGCTCGATCACCGGTACCTGCGGGGCGAGCGTGTCCGGAGTCTCCTCGGCACCGTCCTCGGCGACCCTGTGGGTCTTGTACGTGGGGATGGCCGCCACCCGGAAGGCGGGGCGCCAGTCGGCGTCCATGCAGGCCACGAGCTCGTGGGGAGAGTGCCGGCGGACCAGCATGGCGATCATGTCGATGACGCCGCGCACCGCGTTGACGGGCATGCCCTCGGGCGAGGTCATCGACTCGGGAATCCCGTAGAAGGCGCGGTAGTACAGCGACGGGGTGTCAAGAAGCATCAGGCCGGGCATGGCGACCATTTAACCAATCAGCCGAGCACCCCGATGGCCAGAACACAGGTGTCGTCCTCGGGATTGGGGCCGCCGATCACCTCGATGAGCTGATCGAGCCCGTCGTTCGGATCCCCCCTCAGCAGGGCCGCGGCCTCCATGGTCAGCGCCAGGCCCTCGTCGATGTCCCGGGTGCGCCGCTCCACCAGCCCGTCGGTGAAAAGCAGCAGCAGGTCGCCCTCCCGCAGCTCGACCCCGGCCAGCTCGTACGGCTCGTCCGGGGTGGCGCCCAGCAGCACCCCGGCGGGCGGGTCGAGCTGGGTGGCGGTCCCCTCGCGGACCAGGATCGGTGCCGGGTGCCCGGCCTGTCCCCAGGTGAACATCCTGGTGGCCGGGTCGAGGTGACCGACGATCGTGGTCGCCGTCGTCTCCGGCATCCGGTGCAGCACGAAGTCGTTGAGCCAGGCCAGCAGCCGGTCGGGGGAGTGGCCGGTCATCGCGAGGCCGACCAGGGCGTGCCGCAGCTGGACCATCTGGGAGATCGCGGGCATCCCGTGCCCGGCCACGTCGCCGATGGCCAGCAGCACCCTGTCGTCTGGCAGGGGAACGGCGTCGTACCAGTCGCCGCCGAGGCTGGGCTTGGCGTCCGCCGCCACATAGCGGACCGCGATGCGCGCGTGCGGCAGGTCGATGGTCTCTCCCAGGCCGGGCATTATCGCCTCGCGTAGCGCGAGGCTCATGTGGTGTTCCTGCTCGGCCTGCTCGCGGACCCGCAGCAGCTTGCTCCGCGACTCGGCCATGATGCGCTCGGCGCGACGTCGGCAGGTGATGTCCTGGACGACACCGTGCACGGCGGCGTGACCGCCGGTCACGACGGGGTCGAGCACGGCGCGAAGGTGGCGGAGCTCGCCGTGGCGGCGGATGCGGAACTCGACCTCGCCGGGCTCGGCCCGGTGCATGACGGACCACAGACGCAGGTCGAGGTCGGGACGATCGGTCGCCTCGACGTGGCCGGCCAGGTCGCGCAGGTGAATCGGGCCGTCGCCGGGATCTCGGCCGAATATGGTGTACACCTGATCGGACCAGGTGGACTCTCCGGTCTGAAGATTCCACTCGGTCCAGCCCATATCGCCCAGGCGTTCCGCGTGCGCCAGGCGGGTGTTGAGGAGTTGCCGCTCCACGTCCATGTGCTCGTCCGGGTCGTCTGACAACCGCTGCGCCATCTCAGCGGCGATCGACGGAGCCGAACCGGTCACCTGGTCGTTTCGTGGGGGGAGGGGGGGCTGGTGGCCGCCCACTACGCCGACCATGTAGCTCGCTCTCGGAATGTATGGCTTTGCGGACATTTTGCCAACAAAATGTGATCGTACTTCAACGGATTGTAGTGACGGGGCTGCCGTCGTACCTTCCTTTTCCTGAGTTTCGGTCCTGGGGCCGCTCCCGGATGCATCGCCGCTCCGTCCGGGATTAGATTGGTCGGTGTGACGACGGAGTCCTCTGATCTCTATCCCGTGACCCGCCTGGAGGCCGCCCGCGAGGCCGCCGCCACCGCCGGGCTCGACGCGCTGCTGCTCACGCCAGGCCCGGACCTGCGTTACGTGACCGGTTATGAGGCGCTGCCGCTGGAGCGGCTCACCTGCCTGGTGCTCCCGGTCGTGGGTGAGGCGTTCCTGATGGTGCCCCGCCTGGAGTTGCCCGCTGCCGAGCGCTCTCCGGCGTCCAGGCTCGGCGTGGAGTTCGTCCCCTGGGACGAGACCGACGACCCGTACGCGGTCGTCGGCGGGCGTTTGGGCACGGTTGGAAAGGTGGGCCTCGCCGACCGGATGTGGGCGATGCAGTCGCTGCGCCTGCGCGATGCGATCCCCGGAGCCGAGCAGGTGCTCGCCGGGACGGTCCTGCGCGGGCTGCGGATGCGCAAGAGCCCGGCCGAGGTGGCGGCGCTGCGCGAGGCGGGCGCCGCGATCGACGCCGTCCACGCCCAGGTGCCCGGCTTCCTGCGGGCCGGCAGGACCGAGCGGGAGATCGGCAGGGACATCGCCGAGGCGATCATCGCGGCCGGGCACTCCACCGTCGACTTCGTCATCGTCGGCTCCGGTCCCAACGGCGCCAGCCCGCACCACGAGCTGTCGGACCGGATCGTCAGGGAGCGCGAGCCGATCGTGGTCGACATCGGGGGTCAGATGCCCGGCGGCTACTGCTCGGACTCCACCCGCGTCTATGCCATCGGCGAGCCTCCGGCGGGCTTCCTGAAGTACTACGAGGTGCTCAGGCACGCCCAGCAGGCGGCCTGCGACGCCGTGCGTCCCGGGGTCCCGTGCGAGGCGATCGACGCCGCCGCGCGAGACGTGATCGCGGCCGAGGGGTACGGCGACTACTTCATCCACCGCACCGGCCACGGCATCGGCCTGGAGACCCACGAGGAGCCCTACATCGTCGCGGGCAACGCCGAGCCGCTGGCGCCCGGTTTCGCCTTCTCGATCGAGCCGGGCATCTACCTGCCCGGGGCACACGGCGCCCGCATCGAGGACATTCTCATCTGCACGGAGGAGGGCGGCGAGCGGGTCAACCACCGCACTCGCGAACTCGTGGTCGTCTGACGGGTACCTCAGCAGGCCCCTGTCCGGTCGCGCCCCGGGGTGGAGCCGCGGTCGTCCGGCGGGTGCCAGAATCGGGGTGGCCGGCGACCCCGGCCACCCACCTTCGTCGTCCGCGCCAGGACCTGGAGCACGCGGATGCGATCCCCTCCCCCCGAGCCCAGGGGCGGGGTCTCCACGTTGGAAGGATTCAGATGACCGTTGAGCGCGTTCTGCCGACCGGTGACGCCCATGACCTGCTGGACCTGGTCCGCGACCTGATCGGCAAGGAGGTCGCCCCCCGGGCCGCGGCCGACGAGTCCGCCGAGCGCTTCCCCCGGGAGGTGTTCACCACGCTGGGCCGCGCGGGACTGCTCGGCCTGCCCTACCCCGAGGAGCATGGCGGGGCGGCACAGCCGTACGAGGTCTACCTGCAGGTGATCGAGGAGCTGGCGGCCGGCTGGCTGGCGGTGGGGCTCGGCCTGTCGGTTCACACCCTGTCGTGTTTCCCGGTGGCCGCCTACGGCACCGCCGAGCAGCGCGCCGCGCTGCTTCCCCGGATGCTGGGCGGTGAGTGGCTGGGCGCCTACTGCCTGTCGGAGCCGCAGTCGGGGTCCGACGCCGCCGCGCTGGCGACCCGGGCGGTTCCCGGCGAGGACGGTTACACGGTCGACGGGGTCAAGGCCTGGATCACCCACGGCGGCGCCGCCGACTTCTACACGCTGATGGCCCGTACCTCGGCCGACGGCGCGCGCGGCATCTCCTGCTTCCATGTGCCCGCGGGGACGGAGGGGCTGTCGTTCGGCGCGCCCGAGCGGAAGATGGGCATGAGGTCGTCACCGACCGCCCAGGTCCGCTTCGACGGGGTGCGACTGGGGCCGGAGGCGCTGCTGGGCGCCGAGGGGGAGGGCTTCAGGATCGCCATGGCCGCACTGGACGGTGGCAGGCTCGGTATCGCCGCCTGTGCCGTCGGCGTGGCGCAGGCCGCCTTCGAGGCCGCCACCGCGTACGCCGCCGAGCGCCGCCAGTTCGGCTCGCGGATCATCGACTTCCAGGGCGTCGGCTTCATGCTCGCCGACATGGCCACCCAGATCGCCGCCGCCCGCGCCCTCTACCTGGACGTCGCCCGGCTGCGCGACGCGGGCCGGCCCTACGGCACGCGGGCGGCGATGGCGAAGCTCTTCGCCACCGACATGTGCATGAAGGTCACCACCGACGCGGTACAGGTCCTCGGCGGCTACGGCTACGTGGAGGACTTCCCGGTCGAGCGTTACATGCGGGAGGCCAAGGTCCTGCAGA
This sequence comes from Streptosporangium sp. NPDC001681, assembly GCF_040298085.1. Taxonomy (NCBI): domain Bacteria; kingdom Bacillati; phylum Actinomycetota; class Actinomycetes; order Streptosporangiales; family Streptosporangiaceae; genus Streptosporangium; species Streptosporangium sp. NPDC001681. Next base: position 4,514 of record NZ_JBEOZN010000098.1, read on the forward strand.
TCGTCGAGGGCACCAACCAGGTCCAGCGCCTCGTCATCTCCCGCGCCCTCGCCAGGAGCGACCGGGCGTGACGTCCCGACCGGCCGGGCGGTGAGCTCAGGCCCGGACGGAGGATCCCGGTCGTCACCCCGAGGCGCCGCCGGAGTTCTGGGGGCCGGTGTGGATGATGGCGGCCCACAGGTCCGGCCGGCCGGGGTATCGCTCGCGAAGGGCCAGGCTCGCGCCATGGACGGCGTCGGCGACGCCGGCGCCGGGCGGGACGCCGGGATCCAGCCGGGCGTAGACGTGGTCGGCCGCCTGCGCGGCGACATCGTCCCTGATCCGTTCGCTGATTCTCAGTGTTTGTCGGTGAGAACCAGCGAGCCGCCGCGTTGCCGCAGCGGCGTTCCCCGTGGCCGGGGTTCCCGTTTCACCGGTGCGTGCCCGGCACGGGTGCCGGGTCTGACCGCTCCTCGGCGGGCGTTTTGCGTCTCCCCGCGACTCTGGGCGACGTCGGCCGCGAGGGCGGCCAGGTTACGGGCGGCGTTCAGATCCCGATCCAGGACCAGACCACACCCGGTGCACTCAAAGGTGCGTTCGGACAGGGCGAGCTTGGCTTTCACTGCGCCGCAACCCGAACACGTCTTACTGGACGGATACCAGCGATCGGCCACCACCAACTGGCCACCGCTCCAGCCGGTCTTGTAGGCGAGCTGCCGTCTCACCTCACCCATCCCCACGTCAGCCACCGCGCGGGACAGGCGCCGGTTGGCGAGCATCCCCGACACGTTGAGGTTCTCGACCACGACCGTGCCATAGGTGGCCGCCAACCTGCTGGTGAGCTGATGCAGGCCGTCGCGTCGCTGCCGGGCGACGCGGGCATGTGCCTTACCCAGCGCGGCCTTGGTCTTGCGCCAGCGAGCCGACGGCTCACAGCGGCCTCCGTCGGGGATGCGTGGCCCGGCTCGGCGGGCCAGTTGCTTGTTCAGCCGCCGCAACCGCCGCAACGCCGAGCGGTGGTGCTTGGGGTTGTCGACGACCCTGCCGGTGGACAGCACGGCAAGAGCCTTGACCCCCAGATCCACCCCCACCACCGTCCCCGGCCGGGCCGGGGTGTGCTCGGCACGGTCGATCTCGCAGGTGAACGATACGAACCACCGGCCCCCCTCCAACCGGACCGCCGCCGACAGAATCCGGCCCGTACCGCGCTCCAGATGACGGGCGAGCTTACGGGTGGACTCACACGTGCGGATCGTGCCCAGCCGCGGCAACGTGACGTGCCGGCGATCAGGTTCGACGCGGATGGTGCCAGTGGTGAACCGGCAGGCCGGGGCGGTGCGGTGCTTGGACTTGAAGCGGGGGAAGCCGACCTTCTTTCCTTGGCGCTTGCCGGCGCGGGAGTCGGCCCAGTTCCTCAACGCCCGGGCCAGGGCCTCCAGGCCGCTGTTGTAGGCCTCCTTGGAGTTCTCGCCCCACCAGGGCGCGACGCTGTCCTTAGCCGCATTCCACAGTTTGCGCAACGCGTACAGTGACCAGGGCACCTCGGTCAGCAACTCGGCGGACACCCCGTAGCTCTTCTCCGCCTCCCGCTGTGACAGTGCCGCCTTGACCCGGTGCAGCGCCCAGTTGAATGCGAACCGCGCCGCCCCACCATGCGAAAACAACCAGGCCGCCTGCGCGGAAGCGGGGGCGAGGGCATAGCGGTAGGCCTGATGAATCCGCACCACCCCACTCCCACCCTTCACTCACCGCAATCGATTGATGACGGTTAGCTTATCCTCAGGGGATGATCGACAGCTCCTCGATACCAGGAAGGCCGCCATCGGCACGGGACCGAACCCCGACACTGCGCACCGTCTCCTCCCACACCTCAGCTCACCGGACAGAGAAGGCCAAAGGAGTTTCAATGGCTGCCCCCGGCGGAGCCGGGGTGGCGCGTCGTCTACTGGGACGGGGCGCACCGCGTTTGGGTCTGCCACGAGGTGGACGCCCCTCCCCGGGGTGCTCTGCGGGTCGACGAGATCACCGGGGACACCCCGCCCGAGCCGGAGCCTCCGGCACAACCCCGCTAGAGCCCGTACGTCTCCAGCAGCCGCAGCCAGATCTCGCTGACCGTGGGGAAGGACGGCACCGCGTGCCAGAGCCGGTCGAGGGGCACCTCGGCGGTGACGGCGATCGTCGCGGCGTGCAGCAGATCGCCCACGGCCGGGCCGACGAAGGTCACTCCCAGCAGGACGCGGCGCCGCTCGTCCACCACCGCCTTGGCCATGCCGCGGTAGCCGTCGCCCTGCAGGTAGGCTCCCGACACCCTGCCCAGGTCGTACTCGACCACGCGGACGTCGAACCCCTCGGTGCGGGCCTGTGCCTCGGTCCGGCCGACCGCGCACACCTGCGGGTCGGTGAAGATGACCTGCGGCGCGCCGTAGCCGTCCGCCACGTCGCGCATTCCCGGCAGGTCGTCGGGCTCGCCCTTGACCCGTGCCGCGATGACGTCGCCGCACAGCCGTGCCTGGTACTTGCCCATATGGGTGAGCAGGGCGCGGCCGTTGACGTCGCCCACCGCGTACAGCCAGCCGCCGGGGACGTCGGTCGCGCGCATGCTGTCGTCGACCTCCACCGAGCGCCCGGCCTCCAGGCCGACACTCTCCAGGCCCAGGTCGCCGGTGGCGGGGCGCCTGCCGGTGGCCACCAGCAGCTCGTCCGCCTCGACGGGCGGGCCCTCGGACAGGTGGAGCGTGACCGGGCCCCCCGGCCTGGGCCGCTCGACCTTCGTCACCTGGACGCCCTCGCGCACCGTGATGCCCGCCCCGGTGAACGAGGCGGCCACCAGTTCCCCGGCGAACGGTTCCATCCTGCCGAGCAGTCCGCCGCGTGCCAGCACCGTCGTCTCTCTCGCCCCGAGTCCGTGCATGGCCTGGGCCATCTCGCAGGCCACCACGCCGCCGCCCAGCACGGCCAGCCGCTTGGGGACGCTTCTGGCCGCCGTCACCTCATGGCTGGTCCACGGCATGGCCTCGGCCAGGCCGGGGATCGGCGGGACGACCGCACCGCTGCCGGTGGCCAGCACGACCGCGTGCCTGACGGTCAGCGTGCGGACCGAGCCGTCCTGCGCGGTCACCGCGACCCGCCTCGGGCCGTCCAGCCGCCCGTGGCCGCGGACGAACTCCGCGGGCACGCTCCTGATCCACTCGACCTGGCCGCTGTCGTCCAGGTGGGACACCGCCTCGTCGCGCCGGGCGAGCACGGCGGCGGTGTCGATCGGGCCCAGCGTCAGGCCCGGTACCCGGGCGACCTCGGCGGCCAGCTCCACCGGGCGCAGCAGTGCCTTGCTGGGGATGCACGCCCAGTACGCGCACTCGCCGCCGGCCAGGTGCCTCTCGACGATCGCGGCGGTCAGCCCTCCCCTGACCGCGCGGTCGGCGACGTTCTCGCCCGCCGGGCCCGCGCCCACAACCACCACGTCGAACTCGTCAGACACGACTTACCTCCCAGGCAGAACCGGTCATGGACCCGCACCGCTCCCGTGGCGCGGGTCGTATCAGCTTCGCATCCTCCGGTCCGGGCCGGAGCCACGTGTGTGGCTCCGGCGAGGCGCGGGGCCTCGCCGTCTCGCCGCCTTGTCGTCGATCGCCGCGGCTCCCTCCTCCGTGTCGGGAGGCGCGGCCTGACCGGTGGTCCCCGCCACGGCAAGAGCCGCGGGCCAGGGGGGGCGCGGCACAGGGCCTGGTGAGGGGCGGGACCGTCCCGCGCGGGGTCGGGGCCGGTCCGCTAGCGGCGGCGTCCGCGAGCCTTCAGGGTGGTCAGGGGAAGCTCGGGAGCGGGCAGCGGGGCGGCGCCGCCGGGCACCGTGCCGAACTCCTCGCCCTCCATCCACTCCTGCCGGAACCTGGCGATCTCCTCGTGGCTGCGGCCGACGAAGTTCCACCACATGACGATCCGCTCCTCGAACGGCTCGCCGCCGATGAGCAGCAGCCGACCGGCATCCTCGGCCCCTATGGCCAGCGCCGAACGCCCGCTGCCCAGGTAGAGCAGCGGCCCGGGGGACAGGTCCGTCTCGTCGACCCGCACGGTGCCGGACAGGGCCAGCGCGGCGTACTCGAAGCCGGGACGGAGCGGGACGGAGATCGCCGCGCCGGCCTCCAGCCTCACCTCGGCCCCGACCAGCGGGGTGTAGATCGTCGCCGGTGACGTGACGCCGCCCAGCTCGCCCATGATGACGGTCACCCTGGCGCCCGGCAGGGTCAGCTCGGGCAGCACCGGGTGGTGCTCGAAGGCCGGAGCCGTCTCGCGGGCGGCGGAGGGGAGCGCCACCCACAGCTGGACCCCGTGCAGGGCGGCCTCGGCGGCCGACTCCTCGGAGTGGGAGATGGCACGTCCCGCGGTCATCAGGTTGAGCCGGCCCGGTCTGATCAGTTGCTCGCTACCGACGCTGTCGCGGTGCAGGATCTCGCCCTCCACGAGCCAGCTGACGGTCTGCAGCCCGGTGTGCGGGTGCGGGGGGACGCTCATCGTCGTCTTCTCCGGGCCGTAGTGGTCGACGAAGCACCAGGCGCCGACCATTCTGATGTCCCGGTTCGGCAGGGTTCTGGTGACCTTCATCGCCCGCGGGCCGCCCAGCACCACGTCTCGGCCGGCCAGCACTTCGGTCACCGGCTCCGCCACCACGTCCGCGAGGCCACCGCACGCCGACTCCCGCGGATCCGTTTCCAGGTTGCTCATTTCGCGACTGTACGTTCTGATCCGGCCGCCGCGGGAACCGGGTCGCGAGATTGCCCGTGGGTTGGGACCGTGCCGTGACGTCCGGGCGATGCGTGTGCTCTCCGGTGCCGTTACCGTTTACCGGATGGAGGAGATCGACCGCTGTATCGTCACGTTGCTGGCCAGGGATGGCCGGATGAGCTTCACCGATCTCGCCAGGGAGACCGGGTTGTCGGTGTCGGCGGTGCACCAGCGGGTGCGCAGGCTGGAGAAGCGCGGGGTGCTGCGGGGTTACGCGGCGCTGGTCGACTACGACGCCATCGGGCTGCCGCTCACCGCGTTCGTGTCCATCAAGCCGATCGATCCGGCCGCCGCCGACGACGCCCCGGAACGGCTGGCCCACCTGAGCGCCGTCGAGGCGTGCCACAGCGTGGCCGGGGACGAGAGCTACATCCTCAAGGTCCGGGTGGCCTCGCCGATCGCGCTCGAGGAACTGCTGAACCAGATCCGCACCGCCGCCAACGTCTCCACCCGCACCACGGTCGTGCTCAGCACGCCGTACGAGCACCGTCCCCCGGAGCCGGCCGGTACGGAGGCAGGTAAGCCCGACGAGCGCGCCTGAGCCCCGTGGGCGCAGGTTACTAAGTACCGATTTGCCGGGCATGGGGTAGTTAATCCAAGCTGAACGGGTGTCTGCTAGGAAGATCATTATTGACTGTGACCCGGGGATCGACGACGCCCTGGCGCTCGCCCTCGCTCACGGGAGCCCCGACCTGAAGGTCCTGGGGATCACCACGGTCGGCGGCAACGTCGACCTGGCCAGGACCACGGACAACGCGCTGCGGCTCCGCGAGTTCCTGGGGTTCGGCGATGTACCGGTCACCGCGGGCAGCGCGGGCGCCCTGCTGCGCGCCCGGGTGGACGCGGCCGACGTGCACGGCGGCTCCGGTCTCGGGGACGCGCTGCTGCCTCCGGCGACGCTCCCGCCGGCCGCCGGGCACGCCGTCGACTTCATCGTCGAGACGCTCAGGGCCGACCCGGGCGAGGTGACCCTGGTCGCCATCGGCCCGCTGACCAACGTGGCGCTCGCGGTGCTCAGGGAACCGAGGATCGTCGACTGGGCGCGGGGGCTCACCATCCTCGGCGGGTCGTACACCTGGGGCAACTTCTCCCCGGCGGCCGAGTTCAACATCGCCGCCGACCCGGAGGCCGCCGCGATCGTCTTCGGCGCGGGCTGGACGGTGACCATGATCGGCCTTAACGTGAGCCGTGCCGCCATGACCACGGAGGCGGTGGCGGCCCGAATGGCGGCCATGGGCAGGCTCGGCACCGACCTGCTCATCCCGTGCGTGCGGTTCTACGGCATGATCACCGCCGACGACGGGCCCGCGATTCACGACGCCTGCGCGGTCGCCCACCTGATCGACCCGTCGCTGATCACCCTGGAACCCGCGGTCGTCGACGTCGAGACGGCGGGCCGCTTCACCTCGGGAATGACCGTGACCGATTTCAACCTCCGGGGCCGCGCCCCCAACGCCCTGGTCGGCACCTCGCTTGACGTCGGCCGCTTCTGGGACCTTCTGCTGGCCGTCTACGCGCGGGTCGCGGAGTCGATCGAACGCCGGGAGAAGCGCGTCGGACTTTGACCGGGAGACCTCGGGCGGGATGCCCGGTCCGGGGAGAGGCCGGACCGGGCTCCCGGGCCACGGCGACACGGCGTCCACGAGCGGAGGTGGGGGCGCCGGTCACGTCGGCCGGTCGGTGCGTCAGACGCGCTGCCACAGGGCCGGTACGTTCGGCGGCTCCCATCCGGCGTAGGCCGTGTGTCCCTGAAGGCAGCGGTAGGTCACGCCGCCGTAGGTGACCTGGTCGCCGGCCTTGTAGTTCGTTCCGGCCTGCCACGTCCCGCCCGGCGGGGGGCTCGTGGTCGGCGTCGGGCTGGGCGACGGGGTGCCGACGATGTTGAGCACGAAGTCGAACGTCGCCTCCCTGCCGGAGCCGACCGTGCGCACGGTCATGACCAGTGACGGGTCGAAGATCGTGTCGGTGCTGTTGCGCGGTTCGTTCGGGAAGTAGAGCTGGGTGGTGAGCACCGGCCGGTTCGGGGCCTGGACCTTGACATGGATGTGCCGGGTGCGTCCGGGATACAGGCCCGGAACGATCGTGGTCAGCTTGAACGCGCCCTGGGCGTCGCTGAACTGGTGCCCGCGGAAGCCGAATCCGCTGTTGTCGTAGGCGCCATTGGTGTCCGCCTGCCAGAAGTCCAGAAGCGCGTTGGCGATCGGCTGGCACGAGCGGCCGAACACGTAGCCGCTGACGGTCAGCGGGACGCCCGGTGTGCCGGGCCCGACCAGTGAGGTGCGCCGTGGCGAGTTGGGCTTGAAATAGGGGCCCTCGGTCTGGGCGATCGTCGGGTCGTCGCCGTCGTCGCAGAAGGGGGTGGGGTCGAGCAGCCCGTCCGTCCGCTGCGCGTCGCGGGCCAGCACGGGAGCCTGGCCGACCAGCAGCGGGATCGGGGCGATGAGAGCGGCCTTCAGCAGGGTCTTGCGGCTGATGCCCCCGCTCTCGCTGCCGGTATTCTGGTGGTGGGTGTTCTCGGCGTCCACAATGGCCTCCTTGGCCTCCGGGGGGACGTGCCTGGACGCGACCTGTCGAACGCGTGCGGCGCCGGGGCGGCCGGTCGAAACCGGCACCGTGCGACACCGCCGCGGGGAACCGGCGGGACCTGGCAGCCTGGACGTGCACAAGGCTGACAATGGACGTGAGGCCGCAATACCCTCCATGTTTCTATAACTTTGCCATATGGCTACCGTGGTAATAATCATGCAGGTGGGGGCCACCCGAATAAGGCTTTCGCCACGTCATACCAAATATTTATGACACGAATGGGATGACATGACCGGCGAAATTCCAATGAGGTGATTCATCTCGCGGATATCTCCGTTTCACCGCATGGGAACGGGGCACCTCCGCGACGGCCGGGTCCTCCGCGTGAAGCCCGGGTGGCGACGGTTGTCTACAGCGTTCGACGCTGGGCAGGTACTTCCTGTGGACACTGGCGAAAGGAGCCGGCTGTGCCTGACAACGATGTACTGATCATCCGATTCCACCCGGTGGGGGGTGAGGACGTCTCCGTGACGAGCGGGGATTTCGACGGGGAGTCCGAGGCGGTGGAGGCGATCTCCCGTGCTCTGGACGAGCGGCGCAGCCTGGTGCTGACCCAGGTGAGATACGGCTTCGAGACCGAGATGATCGGCATGGTCGTCAACCTGGCCAACGTGGTGTCGGTGCGGGTGTCGAAGACGGACGGAGCCGAAGCCGGCCAGTACCTGTAACGGCTGGTCAGGGGAGAGGCGACCGCACCGCACGCGGGGACGACGGGCTCCCCGGTCACCTTCTCCCGGACGGCCCGGAGCGGAGACGCCCGGGACCGCACCGTGCGCGGGGAGCACCGCCTCCGCAGAGCCGGTACCCGGCGGCCCTCTCACCGAACTCCGCACCTGGATGCGACGCCGGGGAGAGGACCGATCTCCGGGAGGGGGACGGGTGAGCCGGGCGCGTCTCAGGTCAGGGCGTGGAAGTGGGCCCGCAGGCGGGCCCTGGCCTCCTCGGTGGCGCCGAGGGCGTCCAGCCCCAGGAGGGCGGCCCCCATGATGGGGGCGACGTCGGCGACGATCGGCTTGGCCTGCGGGGCCCGCTCGGCGAAGCCCCGCTCGAGCAGTTCGCTCATCAGCGGGTCGCGGGCGGTGAGCACGCCGCCGCCCAGGACCACCTCCATCGGCACGGCGAGCAGGTCCAGGCGGCGCAGCGCGACCACCGCGAGCACGACGACCTCCTCGGCCATCCGCGCCACCAGCGAGCGGGCCACCCCGTCACCCCGGGCGGCGACGGCCATCAGCACCGGTACCAGCTCGTTCAGCCTGCCGTAGGGCAGCTCGCCGAAGTGGATGGCCAGGGACACCTCCTCGACGGTGCGGGTGCCGAAGTGCTCGCGGATCGCGGAGGTCAGCGCGCTGGCGGGCCCCCGGCCGTCCTCGGCGCGTACGGCGTGCCAGAGCGCCTCCTCGCCGAGGCCGAGACCACCGCCCCAGTCGCCGGTGAGCCGCCCCAGGGCCGGGTATCTCGCCACCTCCCCCGAGGGGGAGACCGCCACCGCGTTGATGCCCGCGCCGCACACCACGGCCACGCCCGCGGGGCCCGAGGCCCCGGCGCGCAGCAGCGCGAAGGTGTCGTTGCCGACGGTCACCTCCGTGCCGTACCCCCGCAGGAGGATCTCCGCGCGGAGCGCGTCCTCCTCCACCGGCAGGTCCGCGCCCGCCACGTAGGCGGCCACGTGGTCGGCGTACGGTGTCCTCGCCCCCTCGCCGAGCGCGGAGCGCACGGCGTCGCCGATCACGTCGATCGCGGCCCCCACCCCCGTGGTCTGCGGCTGGAAGGCGCCGCCGCGCCCGGTGGCGATGACCGAGCCGTCCTCGCCGACCAGCGCGACGTCGGTCTTGCTGTTGCCGCCGTCGACGGCCAGCACCGTCCTCACGCGTTCGCCCAGGACAGGTGCCCGCGGTTGGCCTCGATCAGGCGCCGGGCCAGCTCTTTCGAGAGTGCGGCCTGCCCGATCAGCGGGTGGGCCAGCAGCGCGTCGGCGACACGGTCCTCGCCGCCGTGCAGCGCGGCCGCGAGCGCCAGCGTCTCGTACGCCGTGACGTGGGCGATGAGCCCGGCGAAGAGCGGCTCCACCGGGTCCACCGGCAGCGCGGTCGCGCCCGCCGCGGTGATCGTGGCCGGGACCTCGATGACCGCCTCGTCGGGCAGGAACGGCAGCGTGCCGTCGTTGCGCAGGTTGACCACCTGGGTGTCGCCGCGGTTGCCGACCAGCGAGGCGATCAACGCCACCGCGGCCTCCGAGTAGAAGGCCCCGCCGCGCTTCTCCAGGAGTTCCGGCTTGGTGTCCACGGCCGGGTCGGTGTACATCTCCAGCAGCGCCGTCTCCATCGCCGAGACCTCGGCCGCGCGCGACGGCTTGGTCCGCTGCTCGGCCACCACCAGGTCGTGCTCGTAGAAGTAGCGCAGGTAGTAGGAGGGGACCACGCCCAGGTGCCGGATCAGCGCGGCGCTCAGGCCGACGTCCTCGGCGATCTCCGCACCGTGGCTCTCCAGCAGCCGCGGCAGCACGTCGACTCCGTCCAGGTGGACGGCCCGCTCCCAGGTGAGGTGGTTCAGGCCGACGTGGCCCAGGGAGATCCGCTCGGGGGCGACGCCCAGGTTCGCGGCGAAGCGGCGCTGGAAGCCGATGGCCACGTTGCACAGGCCGATGGCCCGGTGCCCGGCCTCCAGCAGCGCCCTGGTGACGATGCCGACAGGGTTGGTGAAGTCGACGATCCAGGCGTCGGGCGCGTGCTTTGCCACCTTCTCGGCGATGTCCAGCACCACCGGTACCGTGCGCAGCGCCTTGGCCAGCCCGCCCGCCCCGGTCGTCTCCTGGCCGACGCAGCCGCACTCCAGGGGCAGGGTCTCGTCCACGTCCCGCGCGGCCTGGCCGCCGACGCGCAGTTGCAGCAGGACCGCCCCCGCCCCGGCGACGCCCTCCTCGACGGAGGTGGTGGCGACGACCGTGGCCGGATGCCCGGCCCGCGCCAGCATCCGGCGCGCCATGCCGGACACCGGTTCCAGCCGGCGGACGTCCGGGTCGACCAGCGCGATCTCGGTCAGTGGAAGCTCGTCGCGTAGCCGCGCGAACCCGTCGATCAGCTCCGGCGTGTACGTCGAGCCGCCCCCGACAACGGCGAGTTTCACCCTTTTACTCCTGTCAGCGTGACGCCCTCGATGAAGACCCTCTGGGCGAAGAAGAACACGATGATCACCGGGGCCATGACGAGCAGGGTCGCCGCCATGGTGAGGTTCCACTGCACGCTGTGCAGTGCCCGGAAGGACGCCAGCCCGAGGGAGAGCGTCCAGTTTTCCTCGTTTATCTGGGCATAGAGCAACGGACCGTAGTAATCGTTCCAGCAGTAGAAGAACTGGAACAGACCCACCGCCGCTATCGCCGGACGCGCCATCGGCAGGATCACCCTGATCAGGGTCTGGAAGTCCGAGCACCCGTCCACGCGGGCGGCCTCGGTGTACTCCCTGGGGATCGTGACCAGGAACTGCCGGAGCAGGAAGATCGAGAAGGCGTCCCCGAACAGCATCGGCAGGATCAGCGGCCACAGCGTGCCGGTGAGGTCCAGGCGCGCCCAGATGAGGTAGACGGGGACCGCGACGACCTGTGGCGGCAGCATCATCATCGTGATGACCGCGAGGAAGGCGAGTCTGCGCCCGCGGAAGCGGAAGCGGGCCATCGCGTAGGCCACCGGGATCGACGACAGCAGCATGAACACGGTGCCGAGCCCGGCGTACAGGAACGTGTTGCCCAGCCAGGCCAGCAGCCGCGACCTGGTGAACACCTCGGCGAAGTTGCCCCAGTTCCAGGTGTCCGGCCACAGGTCGCCGGTGAGCGTCTGGTCGGTGCTCATGAGCGCGGTCAGCGCCACGAACACCAGCGGAGCGACGAACATCAGCGACAGCGCCACGGCGATGGCGTGGGTGGCGATCCAGTACAGGACCCTGCGGGTACGCGGGCCGCGCGCGGGGGAACCCGGCGCCGCGCGCTTCATGGTCAGGGTGGTCACCGGTCTCCTCCCTGGTCGAACGCGCGGAACCGGCGGAGCAGGACGAGGGTGAAGAGCGTGGAGACCGCGAACAGCAGCAGGGCCAGCACGCAGGCGTAGCCCATGCTGAAGTCGCGGAAGCCCACGTGGAACAGCCACTGGGCCAGCGTCAGCGTCGACAGCTCGGGGTAGCCGGGGACGAAGGAACTGCCGGGGGAGTCGGTGACCCCGGCGGCGACCCGGGAGGCGATCATCGCCTGGGTGAAGTACTGCAGGGCGTAGATGACGCCGGTGACCGCCGAGAACATCAGCACCGGCGAGATCGTCGGCAGCGTGATGCTCCTGAACTGCCGCCACCCGCCGGCCCCGTCGATCGCGGCGGCCTCGTACAGATGCTTGGGCACGTCGAGCAGGGCCGCGAGGAAGATCATCATGGTGTTGCCGATACCCCACATGGCCAGCAGGGTCAGGCCGGGTTTGGCCCAGTTCGGGTCGCCGAACCAGTCGGGCGCGGTGATCCCGAAGAGTTCGATGAACTGGTTGAAGGGACCCGAGGGGTTCAGCAGGAACACGAAGGAGACGGTCCCGGCCACCACCGGGACCAGCGAGGGCAGGTAGAAGAGGGTCCGGAAGAAACCGGCCCCCGCCTTGAGGCGGGTGAGCAGTTGCGCCACGCCCAGCCCGAAGATCACCTGGGCGGGGACCATGAAGACCGTGAACCAGAGCGTGTTCCTGATGGAGACCCAGGCCCGGTCGTCCACCAGGAAGTAGCGGTAGTTGTCCAGGCCGACGAACTCCAGGGTGAACAGGTCGTAGCGGTGGAAGGAGAAGTAGACGGTCGCCGCGAGGGGGTAGGCGAAGAACACCGCGAACCCCACCAGCCAGGGCGATATCCAAAGGAGGGCCACCAGGCCCTCACGGCGCCGCCACCTGGGCGGCGCCGCGTGGACGATGCTCATCGAGGCTCAGCCCCCGGAGAGCTTCAGCTTGTCGTCGAGACGCTTGTCGACCTTGGCCAGTTCGGCGTCGAGGTCGGTGATCGTCCCCTTCTCCCACCGGCCGAGGAACTCCTGCACCGTGTCCTGGTTGAAGGCGCTGTTGACGTTCGCCGGGACCGTGCTCGTCTTCGGGTGGGCGAAGATGTCGAGGAAGGTCTGGAAGTTCGCGTCCTTGTCCAGGTCGGGCGACTCCAGTGAGGCCTTGGTGGTCGGCACGTTGCGCAACGCGTTGGAGAGCGTGACCAGTGCCGAGGTGTCGGTGGTCAGATACTTGACCAGTTCCCAGGCCGCCTGCGGGTTCTTGGCGCCCTTGGGCACGCCGATCACGGTGCCCGCGGTGAAGCCGCTGCCGTACAGGTCGGGCTTGGTGTCGGAGACCGGGAGCGGTGCGGTGCCGTAGTCGAGGCCCTTGGCCTCACTGGCGATCATGGCGTTACGCCACTCGCCGTCCAGGACCATGGCGACCTTGCCCTTGTAGAACGGGTGGGCGGCCGACCACTCCTGGCCCAGGCTCTTGCGGAACTTCTCCAGCTTGTCGTAGCCGTACCAGTCGACGAGCTCCTTCTGCCAGCGCAGCAGTTCCTTCCACGCCGGGTCGGAGCCGACCGCCGAGGTGCCGTCCGGCTTGTACCAGGTGGCGCCGACCATCGGGGCGAGGTGCGAGGCGGAGTTCTCGTAGTACGAGAAGCTCGGGATGAACCCGGCGACCTTGATGTTGCCCTCCGCGTCGCGGACGGTGAGCTTCTTGGTCAGCTCGGTCAGCTCCGAGAGTGTCTTCGGCGGCGCGGAGCCCTTCATCAGGGCCTTGTTGTAGTAGAGCCCGTACGCGTCGGCGAGCAGGGGCATCACGCACCGCCTGCCCTCGTACTCGGTGTAGGAGCGCGAGACCTCGGGCAGCACGGACAGGTCGATGCCATCCTGCTTGATCACCGGGGTGAGATCCTGGAACGTTCCGCTGCGGCACCACTGGGCCACGTTGTCCGTGGTGAAGGAGGAGGCGACGTCAGGGGCCTTCCCACCGCGCACCGCCTGGGTGATCTGCTCGTCCTGGACGCCCTTGACCAGTTTGACGGTTATCTGGGGAAATTTCGTACGGAATCCGGCTATGGCGTCTTCGAACGCCTTGACCTCGCCGGGCGCGGAGAATCCGTGCCACAGTTCGATGGCCGAGGCCGGCAGGGTGGCGGAGGCCGAGCCTGAGGGCTTGGGGCGCGAACCGAGCGTGGGTGCGCCCTCCGTGCCCGCGGTGCAGGCGGTCAGAGCGGCGGCCGTCAGGGTGGCGAGGGCGAGGGTGAGAAAGCGTCGGTGCACGACGGCTGCCTCCTGGGGGGTGGGGGGTACACGGGAGGGTCAAGAAGGGACTGTGGAGCCGAAGACCTCGTCGCGTACGGTCGCGAGGGCCAGATCCAGCGCGCCGGCGAGGACGGGATTGCCCTCGACGGTTGACAGCAGCAGCGGTGGTCGGGGGATGGTCAGCGCGTGGAGTTCGTGCTCGACGAGCTCGCGCAGGGTGTCGCCGCCCGCGAGCAGGGTCCCGCCGGTCAGCACGATGATCTCGGGGTCGATGACCGAGGTGATCGAGGCCAGCCCGACCGCCAGCCGGGAGGCGATGTCGCGCAGCCCGGCACGGGCGTCGTCGGCGCGCCTGCCGGTGGAGGCGGCGGCCCGCACCGCGTTCAGCACCGCCTGCGCGGGGGCGCCGCCGCGCACGCCGTACGACCGGAGGATCTTGAGCACCGCGGGGCCGCCGGTCAGTGCCTGGTAGCCGTGGTTGGCGTAGCGGCCGGTCTCCCTGGCGGTCGGCGCGCCGGGGGTGGGCATGTAGCCGATCTCGCCGGCGCCGCCGGTGGCGCCCCGGTGCAGCCGGCCGCCGAGGACCAGCGCCGCGCCCAGGCCCTCGTCGGCCCAGAGCAGCACGAAGTCCCGGTGGCCCCGGCCCACGCCGTGCGCCTGCTCGGCCTGGGCGACGAGGTTGACGTTGTTCTCTATCGCGACCGGTATGCCCAGGCCGTCGCCGAGGGCGCGGACCAGGTCGGGGATGTGCCAGCCGGGCATGTCCCTGCTGGTGGCGTAGGCCAGCCTGCCGGTGCCCGGGTCGATCGTGCCCTGCACGCCGATGACCGCGCACCGCGGCGTCGCCGGGGCGCCCGCGCCCTCCAGCGCGGCGGCGACCCGCTCCACCGCGTCGCCGCCGGAGCGGCCGGGAGTGGGCAGGTGGTACTCGCCGACCACGGCGCCGGTGATGTCGGCGACCCTGACGTCGATGCCCGCGCGCGTGACGTCCATCGCGGCGGCGTACGCGGCGGCCGGGTTGAGCCGGTAGACCTCGGCGGTGCGGCCGGGCAGTCCCTCGCGGATGCCGTTGAGCACGACCAGGCCCGCCTCCTGCAGGCGGATGAGGAGCTGCGAGGCGGTGGGCTTGGACAGGCCGGTGAGGGCGCCGATCTCCGGGCGGGTCAGCGGGCCGCGCTCCAGCAGCGCCTGCAGGGCGGCGCGGTCGTTGATCGCGCGCAGCAGGCTGGGGGTGCCCGGCGTCGGCTGTTTCACTGGCCCTCCGCGTGCGTCCTCGCATTCACCGGCGAAGCGAAGTTAGGAAACTTTCCTAACTTCGAGTGAATGTAAGGAACCCGGCGGATCCTCGTCAAGCGGGCAGGAGCCGTCGCAATAAAGCTGTGATGGCGCAGGGGCGGGTAAACTTCTCAACGGACCTGCTAGGGTGATGGTTTGTCATAACAACTAGCGCAATGGTCCGGAGTATCCCATTACTAGCAACGATAATGGAGCGACGGCAACCCGTCAAATCGAGCTGACCAAGGAGCAGGAGTACGTCTCCGGTCTCTACGCGAGGCTCGATCTGCTGCGCGAGCGCACCCAGCGGCAGCTGGACGGCGTCCTCGCGCAGGGAGGGAGCGGGGGCACGCACCAGAACCGCTCTGAGCGCGACACCTTCGCCGGGATGTACGCCGAGCGTCTGGGCCGTCTGTGGGCCGTCGAGAACGGCCTGTGCTTCGGCCGGCTCGACAACGCCGACGACACCTCCCTCTACATAGGCCGCATCGGCATGGCCGACGACGATCAGCGCCGATTGCTGATCGACTGGCGCGCCCCGGTCGCCCAGCCCTTCTACGGCGCCACCCCGGCGGCCTCGATGGGCGTCATCCGCCGTCGCCACCTGCAGACCAAGGGCCGCAGGGTGATCGGGATCGACGATGATCTCCTGGATCTCGACAACCTCACGGACGAGGACGTGGCCACCCTCAACGGGGAGGCCGCCCTGCTCGCCTCCCTGGCCGCGCGGCGCACCGGGCGGATGCGCGACATCGTGGCCACCATCCAGTCGGAGCAGGACCGCATCATCCGCTCGGACCTGGGCGGGGTACTGGTCGTGCAGGGCGGTCCCGGGACCGGCAAGACCGTGGTCGCGCTGCACCGCGCGGCCTACCTGCTCTACACCCACAGGGAGAAGCTGGCTCGCAGGGGGGTGCTCATACTCGGGCCGAACCTGACATTCCTGCGCTACATCGAGCAGGTACTGCCCTCCCTGGGGGAGACCGACGTGCTGTTGTCGACGGTCTCCGAGCTGTACCCGGGGGTCGTTCCCGGGCGCAAGGAGTCCCCGGAGGTGGCCGGGCTCAAGGGCGACTCCCGGATGGCCCAGGTCATCGCACGGGCCGTGCGCGAGCGGCAGCGGGTGCCGCGCAAGCCGATCGAGATCCGCCTCGACCGCTACACCCTGCGGCTGGAGGGCAACGTCCTGGAGGCGGCACGCAACAGGGCGGCCCGCTCCAGGCGGGCGCACAACGAGGCCCGCGCACTCTTCGTCCGCCACCTGCTCAACGCGCTCGCCCGCCAGGCGGCCAGGCAGCTGGGCAAGGGGATGATCGACGACGACGAGCTGGCCGACATCCGTGAGGAGCTCCGTACCGAGCGGCCCGTCAAGGCGGCCCTGAACCGGCTGTGGCCCTACGTCACGCCACAGCAGCTCCTGATCGGGCTGTTCACCTCCCGGGAGCGCCTCGACCACGCCGCCGCCGAGTTCGGCGAGGCCGAGCGGGAGCTGATGCTGCGCGAGCCGCCCCGCAAGGGGGAGAGCTGGTGGGCCGAGTCCGACGTGCCGCTGCTGGACGAGGCCGCCGAACTGCTCGGCGACATCGACCCCGCGGTGCTGCGGGCCGGGGCCTGGATGGCCGAGGAGGAGCAGGCGGCGCAGCGTGCCGCCGCGCTCGACGAGCGGCAGCACCAGCTCGCCTACGCCAAGGAGGTCCTGGAGCTGACCGGGCTCTCCGACATCATGGACGCCGAGAAGTTCGCCGCCCGCCACCTCGGCGACGACGTCTTCCTGACCACCGCCGAGCGCGCCGCGGCCGACCGCAGCTGGGCCTTCGGCCACGTCATCGTGGACGAGGCGCAGGAGCTGTCGCCGATGGACTGGCGGATGCTGATGCGACGCTGCCCGACGCGGTCGATGACGATCGTCGGCGACCTGGCCCAGACCGGATCCTCGGCCGGGGCGCGCTCCTGGGGCCGGGTCCTCGACCCCTACGTGGCCGGGCGCTGGCGCGAGGAGACCCTCAGCGTCAACTACCGCACCCCGGCGGAGCTGATGACGGTGGCCGCCGACGTGCTCACCCTGGTCGATCCGGCGCTGAAGGCCCCGGCCTCGGTCAGGGAGACCGGGGCGCGCCCGTGGGCGGCCTCACCGACGGCCTCGCTCGGCGACGTGGTCAAGGCCGAGATCGTGGAGGGTGGGCGACTTGTCGTGATCGTCCCTGAGTCGCGCGCGCGGGAGCTCGGAGAGGTGGTGGTCCGCTCCGTCGACGGCGCGGTCGCCGGTCCGGGGGCCGCCGCCCTGGACGCCCAGGTGGCGGTGCTGACCGTCGCCGAGGCCAAGGGGCTGGAGTTCGACGCGGTCATCGTGGTCGAACCGGAGTCGATCCTGGGCGAGTCCCCGCGCGGGGCCAGCGACCTTTACGTGGCGTTGACCCGCGCGACCCAGCGGCTTGGCGTCGTGCACGACGGCCCGCTTCCCGATGCCCTCGCTCGACTTGAGAGACATCGGATCACATGAGACCATTGACGGCTCTCGTCGATCATGTCCCAGCTGCGAAAACTTGATGTTTCCGCTGTTAGTGACACGGTTGACATCTGCGCTGGGCTCGGTAGTTTGCTGCCCAGTCCAGCACGGGACTGGCCGGTCGGCCGCCTTTCGACATCGCCGTTTCCTGCGCCCGTGACGGGGGTGACCCCGTCCGTTCAGCCAGACGCAGGACCGGCAGTCCGTCGAGGCGGGGCACTCCTTCCGGGCGGGGGGTTGGACCCAGGAGGGGTCCGGGCACCCAGTAGACAACGGCAATCCGCGCTCGCCGCCGACGGGACGGAACCGGTCCGAAGGGTTGCCCGGGCTCTCTTCCCGCTCCCGTGCGAGCGCCGCAAGCGTCGGGGCGGTCCGGGGTGTCGAAGGACACCCCGGACCGCCCCGTTGCCGGTTATGGAGGCCCTCCGGGTGGTTTGCTGGTTTCAGGGCGATCTGGTGGGCTTGCGAGGAATATGTCGTGGAACTTTTTGGGGGCGTGCCCGCTGGGCGGTAGCGTTCGGGCTAGGAGGACCGGGCGTCACCGGCCCGTACGACATGGCAAGGAGCCCCGCCCGTGGTGCAGGAGAAGACGGCCGCCCCGGTGCCGGAGGCGTCCGATACGGACGACCCGTCAGGTGAGGTGACCTCGCCTCCCCCGTCCCGTCTGGAACTGCCCGCCCGTGTCGCGGGTGTGGTGGCCGGTGGCCTGCTGATCTTCCTCGCCTTCCCGCCGCTCGGGCTCTGGTTCCTCGCGCCGCTCGGCATGGCCTCGGCGGTCCTGGCGGTGCACGGCACCCGCCCGCGCCGTGGCGCCTGGCTGGGCCTGCTGGCCGGGCTCGCCCTGCTGCTGCCCGGCCTGTACTGGGTGAGCCCGATCGGCATCGATGCCTGGCTGGGGCTGGTCGCCATGGAGAGCGCCTTCTACGGCGCCTGGGGTGCGGGCACCGCCCTGGTGGCCAGATTGCGTCTGTGGCCGCTGTGGAGCGCCGCGCTCTGGGTGGCGGCCGAGTGGGCCAGGGGCGAGTTCCCCTTCGGCGGGTTCCCCTGGGCGCGGGTGGCCTTCAGCCAGGGTGAGTCGATCTTCACCCCGTACGCGGCACTCGGCGGGGCGCCGCTGGTGAGCTTCGCGGTGGCCCTGTGCGGTGGCCTGCTCGCGCTGGCGGTGTCGCGATCGTTCCCGGCTTCGCCCGCGCTCCGGGCACCGCACACGTCTTCGGCCCCGGAAGGGGCCCGGGGCCCGCGCTGGGGGCGGGCCGTCGCGTGGCCGCTCGCCGGGGCGCTGGCCGTGCCGGCCGGGGCGCTGGCCGTCCCCCGGTACGGCGACGAGGGCAGAAACGTGACCATCGGCGTCATCCAGGGCAACGTCCCCGGCCGGGGCATGCACCCGCTGGGCGACGAGCCGGCCGTGGTCCTCGGCAACCACACCCGGATGCTCCACCAGATGGCGCGGGACGTCAGGGAGGGCAGGACTCCCCGCCCCGACCTGGTCGTGCTGCCGGAGAACTCCACGGACATCGACCCGCTGCGCAGCGAGTTCGCCAGGAGCGAGATCGACGCGGCGGTCAAGGACATCGGGGTGCCCGTCCTGGTCGGCGCGGTGGTCGGGATCGGGGAGAACAACCGGGCGACCCGCAGCCTGGTCTGGGACCCGGTCACCGGGCCCGGCGCCCACTACGACAAGCAGCAACTGGTCCCCTTCGGGGAGTACACCCCGCTCAAGGACCTCGTGCTGGCCCTGTTCGAACGCGCGTCCCTGGTCGGCAAGCAGTCGGTGGCGGGCACCCGTGACGGCGACCTCAGACTGGGGCCGGTGACCATCGGCGCGATCAACTGCTACGAGGTGGCCTTCGACGGCATCGTGGGCGACACCGCCAGGACGGGCGCCTCGCCGCTGGTGGTGCAGACCAACAACGCCACCTACGCGCTGACCAATCTGCCGCCGCAGCAACTCGCCATGTCCCAGTTGCGGGCCGTGGAGCACAATCGGGCAGTGATCACTTCCGCAATTACGGGTATATCGGCATATGTGACTCCGAGCGGTTCGATCGCCTGGCGCACCGGGGAACTGGTGCCCGCCATGAACGTCCTGACAGTCCCGGTCAGGACCGCGCAAACCATCGCCACACGCGTGGGCGCGCTGCCCGAATGGGCCTTGATACTTGTGGGTGCGGGCGCGCTGGCCGTCGCCTGGCGGCGCCGGACGCCTAGCGTGGGGCACCCCGTGATCCGAAAAGACGATCAGCAGGTGGGAGACGCGTGATGGAGCGGATGCTTGGTCGGGTGCTCGTCATCGTCCCGACGTACAACGAGCGGGAGAACCTGCCGATGATCACCCGGCGGCTGCGCGAGGCCGTGCCCGAGGCGCACCTCCTGGTCGTCGACGACGACAGCCCCGACGGCACGGGGGCGGTCGCCGACAAGCTGGTGGCCGACGACGACCACGTCCACGTGCTGCACCGGCCGGGAGGCAAGCAGGGCCTGGGCGCGGCCTACATCGCGGGTTTCCGCTGGGGCCTGGGGGAGGGCTTCGGTGTCCTCGTGGAGATGGACGCCGACGGCTCCCACCGGCCAGAGGAACTGCCCAAGCTGCTGGACAGGCTGGCCGACGGGGCCGACCTGGCGATCGGCTCCCGGTGGGTGCCCGGCGGCAAGGTCGTCAACTGGCCGGCCTCGCGGGAGTTCCTGTCGCGCGGCGCCAACGTCTACACCCGGTTCATGCTCGGCCTTCCGGTCCGCGACGCCACCGCGGGGTTCCGTGCCTACCGTGCCGCCACCCTGGAGAAAATCGGCCTGGAGGACGTCGAGTCACAGGGCTACTGCTTCCAGGTGGATCTGACCCTGCGCACGGTCCGCAACGGGCTGCGCGTCACCGAGGTGCCGATCACCTTCGTGGATCGCACCATCGGGACCAGCAAGATGGGCCGTGGCGTCGTGGTCGAGGCCTTCTGGCGGGTCGCCGCCTGGGGTGTCATGGGCCTGCCCGCGCGTCTGCGCCGCCGCCGTGGTCGCTGATCCCCGGGGTACGGCGAGAGCGTGGTTCTGAGTCTCCGCCGAAGATGCGTCCACGCTGAGCGAACGCGGAACGCGCGGCCGCTCCGCGGCGTTGTCATGTCATACGGCTGTCGCATGAGTTGAGGCAAAGATGCGTTTTCTGCTGGTCCTGACCTTCCTTGTAGTGCCGGTCCTTGAGGTGTTGGTGCTCATTCAGGTCGGTCAGGTCATCGGTGGCTGGACGACGCTGGCCCTCCTGCTCGCCGGCGGCCTGCTCGGTTCCTGGATCGTGCGCCGCGAGGGCCGCCGGGCCTGGCGTAACCTCCAGAGCGCGCTGCAGAGCGGGCGGATGCCCGACCGCGAGCTCGCCGGCGGCGGCCTGATCCTGGTGGGCGGCACTTTGCTGCTCATCCCCGGATTCCTCTCCGACGTGCTGGGCATCCTGTGCCTGCTGCCTTTCACCCGGCCGATGGTCCGCAGGCTCGGAGCCTGGTTCTTCGCCCGCCGGGTCCGCACCATCATGGCCAGGAACGCGGCGGGTGCCGGGCTCGGTTCGCCGTTCGGCGACGGGTCGCCCTTCGACGTGCTGCGCGACGCCGGGAGGCCGCCCGGCTCGGGTCCGGTCCTGCACGGGGAGGTCATCCGTGACGAACCGGCCGCACCTGGAAGAGCCCCCGAAGGGGCCTCCGACGGGACCGCCGGCCCCCGGAGCCTCACCGATCGCTGAGCGCGGCCAGACGGCGCAGTGAGAGCCGGAACAGCGCGGCGTTCAGCGGCCTGACCGCCAGCCAGCCGAGCCGCCCGGCCGCGCCGAACGGCAGGTCGAGATCCTCTTCCCAGATGATCGTGCTGCCGCCGCCCTCACGGGGTAGCACGCGGAAGACCCCGGTGCCGCGCACCGGCCGCCCTGTGTGCCGGACCCCCACGCGCCTGGGCGGGTCCCACTCGGTGATCTCCATGGTGTCGAGGAACCCGAGAGGCCCCACGCCGGTGAAGGCCGCCAGCCGGCTCCCGGCGCTACGGCCGTTCCCTGCGGTGACCCGGGCCCGGGTCAGGACCATCCACTCGTCGTGCCTCGACCAGTCGGTCAGCACGGAGAAGACCTGCTCGGGCCGGGCATGTGCGTCCACCGAGACGCTGATATGAGAACGGGTCACCTCCGGTTCCTTCCCACTGCCCGGCGGCCGCCCCCTGGGGTGCGCCACGAACATTGACAGGAAAATACTATTTTCCTACCTTTTAAATCGGTATTTAGAATGTGACGGTCTGACGGGCGACGCCGGTGCGGGCCGGTGCCATGCGGGTCTGTGACCATGGGAACAGAGAGAGGGAGAGGGGCTGTCATGACCGCGTTCGCGGAGGGAACCGGCCTGGTCACGGTCAGGTCCGTGCCCTGGGACGACGCCGCGGCCGTGGCGCTGCGCCAGGCCATGGCCGAGGAGATGCGCGCCCGCTACGCCGACCTGCTCGCCGCCACCCCCGACCTGCTGCCCCGGGGCATGGACGTCGAGCCCGAGACCGTCGCCTACAGCGGGGTCGCGTACTCGGCGGAGGGGCTCCCCGTCGGGCACGTGGCGCTGCGCAGGCTCGGTGAGGAACTCGAGCTCAAGCGGATGTTCGTGGCCCCCTCGCACCGGGGCACCCGCGTGGCGCGAGCCCTGCTGGCCGCGGCGGAGGACGCGGCTCGCGCGCTGGGCGCGTCCCGGGTCGTCCTGCAGACCGGCGACCGCCAGCCGGACGCGGTGAGGCTGTACCGGAGGGAGGGGTACACCCCTGTCCCGATCTTCCCTCCGTACGAGCGGCTCACGGGCTCCCACTGCTTCGAGAAACTCCTGTCGTGAAAAGCCCGGAGGGCTCCCGGCGAACGCAGGCCGACACGCCCTCGCCGGCCCGGCCGATGGGTTCGGCCGGGCCGGCGAGGTGCCCGCGGGTACCTAGATGATCGGCTAGGACGCCACGCGCTCCGGGCTGTCGACGTAGATCTCACCGAAGTCGATCGCCGGGGCGAACCCGGCGAAGTTCCGCTGGACTTCGGCCTTCTCCGCCGCGTTCGGGTAGGGGTTGGTGCAACTCGTGCCCGCGCTCGCGCCGGACATCAGGTCCGTGCACCGGCCGGTACGCCGGTCGGGCAGGCCCAGGATGTGGCCGATCTCGTGGGTGGCGATACGCAGCGGGTTGTGGCCCTCGGCGGTCGCCTGCCGCCCCATCCACACGGTTCCGCGGCCCAGGCCGGTGGGCTGCGCGCGAGGCCAGCCGTTGTCGGCGAGCACCACGAAGTCCGCGGGGCTGCCGGCCACCAGTCGCACGTTCGAGACGCTGGAGTTCCAGATTTGTGCCGCCTGATCCACGGCGGACCGGAACTCCGCGGCCCTGCTCGCGTCGTACCTGAGCACGCGTACGGCCGCCGTACGGGCGTCCGCCGCGTGGACGAGCGTGGCCTGGGCGGGGATGGCCACCAGGAAGGCCAGTCCCAGGACGAGGGCGACACCGAGGCGAGTGATTCCGGACATTTCTAGCGGGCCTCCTCGGCCATCGGGGGGTTGCTCGCGGGGAGCAGCTGGTGAGGAGGTGGGATCAGCCGGTGACGAGCGTCAGCCCGTACACCGAGAGGATCTCGTTGACCGGCTGGTGGTAGGTGGTGCCGCCGACGGTGCAGTTGCCCGAGCCGCCGGAGGTGACGCCCTGGGCCTGGCTGCCGGAGATGTAGGAGCCGCCGGAGTCGCCCGGCTCGGCGCACACGGTGGTGCGGGTCAGGCCGCTCACCGTGCCCTGCGAGTAGGTCACGCTGGTGTTGTGCTGGCTGATGACGCCGCAGCGCCAGCCGGTGGTCGAGCCCGAGCGGCAGATCGAGGCGCCGACCGAGGCCTGGGTGGAGCCGCGGACGATCACGTTCGCGCCGCCGGAACCGCGCACCCACGGCTGCACGGTGTGGCCGGGAGTGGCGACCCAGGCGTAGTCGTTGCCGGGGAACGACGAGCCCTGGAAGGTGCCGGACGGGTTGCTGGTGGCGTTGCCGGCCCGGCCGCAGTGTCCCGCGGTCACGAAGCCGGGGGTGGTTCCCTTACGGACGGAGAAGCCGATGCTGCACCGGCTGGAGCCGATGTAGTAGGCGCTGCCGCCGATGATGTTGATGAGGGGCTGGGGCTTCTCGGCGGAGAGCGTCACCCGTACGGCGTTCTTGTCGACGCCCGCGGCGGCGACGAGGGCCTCGCCCGCGGCCTGGTCACCGGTGAGGACGACGACGCTGTTGGTGGTCACGTCGACGTACCAGAGGGAGGCGCTGGCCTTCGCCTCCGCGGAGGCCTGGTCGAGACCGTCCTTGACGGCGTTGAGTTCGGCCAGGGTCCGGCCGACGATCACGGGTTGTGCGCCCTTGGCCCTGATGGCGGCGGCGTCGGCGGCGTCGGTGGTGGCCACGGAGAGCTGGGAGGCGTCGCCGTTGAGCCAGGCGCCGGCGTAGTCGGCGCCGAGCTCACCGCTCAGGGCGGACTCCGAGGCGGCCGCGCGCTGCTCGTTGGCCAGTCGCTGGACGGCCTGCTCGGCGGTGAGGCCGAGGTCGCGCTGGAGGGCCTCGAGCATCGCTGCCGGAGGCTGGGGGGCGAGGGGGGCGGGTGCTGCGACGGCGGGCGCCACGGTGGCGACCAGGTACAGGGCCACGGTGGTGGCTCCGGCCAGGAGGGTACCTCGACGTAACATGAACACTCCTTGTGAGGGGTGCTGTCAAGGTATTTGCGGGGCGCCCGTTAAGGGATCTCCCAAACAATCCCTATCGCGATGTTATGGAGTCCTGATCACCGATGGCGGGCGCGTGATCGACTGGTCCACCCCACTCGCGCGGCTGTGAAGGACTCTGGAAGACTGATCACCTTGCCCTCGGCGCACAGATGTCGATCTCTGAAAGAGATCGGACGGAGCGGCGTCGAACGACCGGTTGCAGGAGGACGCGTGCCCATGGCCGAAGAAGTCGCCGCCGACGGTGGGAACGGAGGGCCGGCGCCGTTACCACGCCGCGATGACGCGTCCCGGTGCCCGCACACCGAGCACGACGAGCGCCGCTGCGTCCTGCCCCCCGGACACGATCTGAAGCACGTCTACCCGCACCAGCAGGCCGTCGCCCTGTGCGGGGGCGATTGACGGGCCGCCCACGGCACGGGTACGGATCCCGCTGGGAGAACCCGGGTCGATCCCCTTGGCGGGGGTAGAGATTCTCTTACAGGCGCCGGATGGGCCGCTCGTGTTCGGCGTCCGGCGCGGGCCGGGGGTCTCGAGGAGTTGCCGTGGACGGATCTGCACCATCCACGCCGCAGGCGGGCGGGAACGACGTGGGGCCTTACCGGGGACGGGCGAGAATGCTCGCGGGACTTGTCGAGGCCAGCCATCTGAGCACGGTGGAGCGGCTGCCGTCCCTTGTCGAGGAGCATGCCGCCCACGCCGGTCTGTACGACGTGCTGATCTATCTGGCCGATCTGCAGCAGGACGTGCTGCGCCTGCTGGCCGGCCGGGGCGGTGGCGAGGGTGCCGAGCGGGAGCCGGCCGAGCTGCGGATCGACGGAACGCTGGCGGGGCGGGCCTTCCAGGAGGTGCGGGTCCTGTCCAGCGCCGGTGCCGCCGGCGAGGTGGGACGATGGTGGGTGCCGCTGCTGGACGGCACGGAACGCCTCGGGGTACTGCGCGTCAGCGTCCGGCCGGACACCGACGGCGACCGGGCACAGGAGGACATGCGGTATCTGGCGTCCGCGGTCGCGCTGATGCTGGTGAGCAAGCGTTCCCAGAGCGACTCCTATGCCCGGCTGGTGCGGACCCGGCCGATGAACGTCGCCGCCGAGATGCAGTGGAACCTGTTGCCGCCGCTCACCTTCGCCGGCGAGAAGGTGGTGATCGGCGCCGTGCTCGAACCGGCGTACGAGCTCGGTGGCGACGCCTTCGACTACGGGCTGGCCGGAGAATCCGTCCACCTGGCGGTCTTCGACGCGATGGGCCATGACGCGTCAGCCGGGCTGACCGCCAACCTCGCGGTGGCCGCCTGCCGCAACCAGCGCCGCCAGGGTATCGGCCTCGTCCGGGTCAGCGAGGGGATCGAGGAGGTGCTGATCAAGGAGTTCGGCCGGGGCAACCGTTTCGCCACGGCCATTCTGGCCAACCTGAACATACGCACCGGAGTGTTCACCTGGGTCAACCGGGGCCATCACCCGCCGGTGGTGATCAGAGGGGGGCGATGGGTCACCACCTTGAGGTGCCCGCCCGCTCACCCGCTGGGCCTCGGACTCGGGCTGCCGGTGACCCTGTGCAGGGAGCAGTTGGAGCCGGGCGACCGCGTGCTCCTCTACACCGACGGCATGATCGAGGCCCGCGACCGAGAGGGCAGGGAGTTCGGCCTGGAGCGCTTCGTCGACTTCATCGTCCGGCACAACGCCGACGACCTGCCCGTGCCGGAAACCCTGCGCCGCCTGGTCCGCAGCGTGCTGAAACACCATGACGGCAGGCTCCAGGACGACGCCACGGTGCTGCTGGTGGAGTGGTGTGACAGAGCCGGGGGCAAGCTCAGCCTCTGGCCCGGCGGGGCGCCGGGTCAGAGCGCGGGGGAATAGGGGCTCTCGCCGTCCCGGATCGCGGTGAGCATCCGGGCCGTGTACGCCTGCACGGCCTTGTGCAGGCCGTGGCCGAAGCTCACCCGGGCCACTCCGAGGGAGGCCAGCTCGCCGAGCGACGGAGTGCCCGGACGGAACAGGATGTTGATCGGCCCCTCGATCCGCTCGGCCAGTGCGCGGACGGCCTCGGCCTCGGCCGCGAAGATCGGGTAGACGCAGTCGGCGCCCGCCTCCAGGTAGCGGCGGCCCCGCCGCACCGATTCGGCCAGTCGCTCCCCGGCGTCTCCCGTGCCGTTCATGTAGGTGTCGATCCGCGCGTTGATCACCAGGTCCACGCCGGCGTCGACCGCGGCGGACCGGACGGCGCCCAGGAAGGCCGCCTGCTCGTCGGCGTCGACCATGGCGCCGGTGCGCGGATCGGAATCCTCCAGGTTGCAGCCGGAAGCTCCGGCGGCGGCGAGCCGCTCGACCAGTTCGGCGGGCTCCAGCCCGTAGCCGCGCTCCATGTCCGCGGTGACGGGCAGGCCGACCGAGCGGCTGATCCTGGCGATCGCGGCCAGCATCTCCTCGACCGGTGTCTCCTCACCGTCGTCGTAGCCGAGCACCGGGGCGACGGCGGCGCTGCCGGTGGCGATCACCGGGAACCCCTCGGCCTCGACGGCACGTGCCGACGCGGCGTCCCAGACGTTGGGCACCACCAGCGGACGGCCCGGCACGTGCAGCGCCCGGAGCGCCGCGGCTTTCTCACCGGCCGTCGTCGAGGTGGTGCCGGTGGTTTCTCTGCTGGTCTGAGTGGTCATGGAAGTGACCTTAGGGAGAAAGTAGACCGACCCCAAGGACCAATTCCGTATTAATCGGTTGAGCCACTTCGCGCCCAGGTCGTCACCGGGGCAGCGGAGAAGGCAGCGGAGAAGACGGAGACCTTGGGCCCCCTGGCCAGGGGGCCCAAGGTCTCCGTCCCTTCGAATCCGTCAGGCGCTCTTGCGGCGCTGGGCGCGTAGAATCGCCAGGCGCTCGTTGAGCACCTCCTCCAGGTCCTCGATCGTGCGGCGCTCCAGCAGCATGTCCCAGTGCGTGCGTGGGGGCTTGGCCTTCTTGGCCTCCGGCACCTCGCCGTCCACCCGGAGGGCGGTCGCACCGCACATGCGGCACTCCCAGGTCGCCGGGATCTCGGCCTCAGCGGCAAGCGGAACGTCGAATCGATGGCCCTTCGGGCAGGTGTAGGACACCTCCTGGCGCGGGGCCAGATCGGTGTTGCGGTCGTTCTCGTAGCTGGTCGCCCCGAGCCGGGTACCGCGTAGCGCACGCTCGCCCATGTCTGAATGCCTCCTGAGGGCCCCGTCGTGAGGGGTTCGTCTCCCACGGCGTACAACGCTTGATACCGTGTGTGGATTCCCACAGACAGGGTGATCCAATCGCACGTTCTTGACCCGGTCTGTGAAGGAACCCTTTTCCGGGGCGTTCTCAGAGGCGTTCCGGCACCTGGTTTCCGGCCGCTCTGATGGCCTTGGGCAGGTCGATGAGGGCGAGCAGCACGAAACCGAGCACGAAGAAGATCACCAAAGAGATGATGCCCAGGCGGTAGCTGTCGGTCAGCTGGAGCGCCAGGCCGAGGGTGAACGACCCGAGGAACGTCGAGCCCTTGTCGCTGATCTCGTACAGGCTGTAGTACTCCGCCTCCTTGCCCCGCGGGATCACGTGTGAGAACAGCGACCGCGACAGTGCCTGCGTTCCGCCCATCACGATCGCGATGGCGAATCCCAGCGCGAAGAAAGGCCCCGCCGACCCCTTGGGCAGGAAGTAGGCCACGGCCACCACGGCGACCCAGGCGATCAGCGCGACCATCACGACCCGCTTGGCCCCGTACGAGCCGGCGAGCCGGCCGAGCAGCAGCGCCCCGAAGAAGGCCACGAACTGCACCATCAGGATCGCCGCGATCCGTACGGTCTGGTCAAGACCGAGCTCCTTGTCGGCATAGGTGGCCGAGAAGGAGATGACCGTCTGCACGCCGTCGTTGTAGATGAGGTAGGCGACCAGGAAGCCCAGGGTCAGCGGGTAGCGCCGCAGTTCCCTGATGGTGCGGCCCAGCTGGCGGAAGCTGCCCGTCACGGCCTGAGCGGCCGTCTCGGCGCCGGGGGCGAGCGCCCGCCGGTTGCGCAGCCGCAGCAGCGGGATGACGGTGAACCCGCCCCACCACAGGCCCGCCGAGGCCAGGGCGATGCGCACGGCCTCGCCCTCGGTGACGCCGAAGGACTTGTGCTTGAGGAAGAGCGCCAGGTGGAAGGCGAGCAGCAGGCCGCCGCCGAGGTAGCCGAAACCCCATCCCTGGGCGGAGACCCGGTCGCGCTCGTCCGCCGTGGCGATCTCCGGCAGGAACGAGTTGTAGATCACGAACGCGGCGGCGAAGGCGACGTTGGCCACCAGGAACAGCGCGCCGCCCAGCAGGTAGCGTCCGTCGGCGACGAACCAGAAGCAGAGGGTGGCACCGGCGCCGAGGTAGGCGAACAGCCCCATGAGCTCCTTCTTGCGGCCGGTGTGATCGGCCAGGGCGCCCGCCACGGGCATCAGGATGATCTGCAGGATGGCCGCGCTGCCCACCACGAAGGAGTAGTAGGCGCTGGGCCGCACGTCGAACCCGAGCACGTCCACATAAGGGCGGCCCTGGGCGGCGGTCTCCGCGATCGTCGTCAGGTAGGGGCCGAGGAAGACCGTCAGGACAGTGGTGGGGAAGGCGGAGTTCGCCCAGTCGTAGAAGTACCAGCCGCGCTGTTCGCGACGGCGGGCCTGGGGGGTTTCCTCGACGACCTGTTCGGAGGTCATGGGGGTCCTCGGTTCGCTGGGGGGCGGGGGAAGGGGTGCTCGCGCCGTCGTGCGCTCAGGTCGCCACGAGAGGGCACGCGCGCGGTGGCCGGGTCGGTGCTCTCGCGGGACCGCGCCTGTTCCGGCGGCCACGCACCCGCGCGCCACCCGCGCGGCTCATGCGGTTCATACAACTCATGCGGTTCATGCGGCGAGACGGCCGGGGTGCCACTGGCCACGGGCCTCCAGCACGTCGCGCAGTCCGGAGATGTTGTCGGTCATCAGGCCGTCCACGCCCGCGTCGAGCAGGCGTTCCATCACCCCGGTGTTGTTGACGGTCCACACGTGGACCTGCATGCCGAGCGCGTGTGCCGTGCGGACCAGGGCGGGCGTGGCGATCCGCAGGCCGCGGAAGCCCACCGGCACCTGCGCGCACGGCACCCCGGCGCGGGCCAGGCGGGCGAGCAGCCGGCCGTACCCGGAGGTGGTGGCGGCGGCGCGCAGGGCCGCCACGCCGCGTGGTCCGAGCGAGGAGCACACCTCGCGACCGATCGCGGCGCGGGCACGGGCGAGTCGCTCCTCGGAGAAGGAGGTGAGGCAGATCCGGTTGTGGGAGGCGGTCCGCCTGACCACCTCGGCGAGTGGCGCGATGGCCGCCGCCTCCTTGACGTCGATGTTGAAGCGCGCCTCGGGCCACGAGCCCAGCAGGTCCTCCAGCAACGGGATCTCGTCCACGCCGCCGATCCGCGCCTCGCGCACCAGCCGGTACGGCAGCGCGGCGATCCGTCCCCGGCGGTCGGTCACCCGGTCCAGCGTGTGGTCGTGGAAGGCCAGGAGCACTCCGTCGGAGGTGGCGTGCGCGTCGGTCTCCAGGTAGGTGTAGCCGAGCTCGACGGCCCGCTCGAAGGCGGCGAAGGTGTTCTCCCTGCCCTCGGCGGCCCCGCCCCGGTGGGCGAAGGCAAGTGGGGCGGGATGGTCGAGGAAGGGGTAACGACGCTGCACGTGCAGGAGTATGCCCCCTGTGAGCAGGGCTCGTCATCGCGAGCAGATGAACATTTGGGTCACAAGACCCCGGAACGGAGCCGATCGGCGAGTCTTTGCCTCGGCTTGTTCACCGGCTTGTTCATCGCCATGGATGATGAAAAATACCTGGTCGTCCACGGCAGACCTCGCCGTTTCAGCTGGTTCTCGGTTCACGGGAGCACGACGTCGAGACCGAGGTCCACGAGAACGGAGGCCGCGCATGAGCACCGGGAGCATTCCGAAGCCCGTGGCGGGCGTCGGCGGTTTCGTTGACGACCGCCTTGGCGCCGCCCCCTTTCTCAAGCGCAACCTGCGGAAGATCTTCCCTGATCACTGGACGTTCCTGCTCGGCGAGATCCCGCTCTACTCGTTCGTCGTCCTGCTGCTGACCGGCGTGTTCCTGACGTTCTTCTTCAGGCCCACCATGGGCGAGATCGTCTACGACGGCTCCTACGGCCCGCTGCGGGGCGTCATGATGTCCGAGGCGTACGCCTCGACGTTGAACATCAGCTTCGATGTGCGCGGTGGCCTGCTGATGCGGCAGATGCACCACTGGGCCGCCCTGCTGTTCGTCGCCGGGATGATGGCGCACATGCTCCGGATCTTCTTCATGGGCGCCTACCGCAAGCCCCGGGAGCTGAACTGGGTGATCGGCGTGCTGCTGCTGACGCTGGCCCTGGCCGAGGGGCTGACCGGCTACTCCCTGGCCGACGACCTGCTCTCCGGAGTCGGCCTGCGGATCACCGCGGGCACGATGATCTCGTTTCCGGTGATCGGCACCTGGCTCACCTTCTTCCTCTTCGGCGGCCAGTATCCCGGCGAGGACATCATCTCCCGGTTCTACTCGATACACATCCTGCTCCTGCCGGGCGTCCTGCTGGCGCTGATCACCGCCCACCTGATGCTGACCTGGGTGCTGAAGCACACGCAGCTGCCGGGCAAGGGCCGCACCAACGACAACGTGGTGGGCGGGCCCTTCTACCCGTCCTTCATCGCCAAGTCCAACGCCTTTTTCATGTTCACCTTCGGCGTCATCGCGCTGCTGGGCACCTTCGCCCAGATCAACCCGATCTGGCTGTACGGTCCCTACACCCCGGCCAACATCTCGGCGGGCTCGCAGCCCGACTTCTATCTGGCGTTCCTCGACGGCGCGCTCCGCCTGATGCCCTCCTGGGAGATCAATTTCCTGGGCTTCACGCTGCCGCTGAGCGTGCTGATCCCGGCGCTGGTGCCGATGGGCATCATCATGACGGGCCTGGCGCTGTATCCGTTCATCGAGCCGTGGGTCACCGGAGACCACCGCGAGCACCACGTCGTGGACCGTCCCCGCAACAACCCGCACCGCACCTCGATCGGCATGGCCGCGATCACGTTCTACGGGATCCTGTGGCTGATAGCGTCGAACGACGAGATCGCCGCGTTCTTCCACCTCTCGCTGAACGCGCTGACCTACACCGGCCGCGTCATGATCTTCCTGGGGCCGGCCCTGGCCTACTACATCACCTACCGGATCTGCCTGGGCCTGCAGCGCCGCGACGCCGCGCAGATCGGCCACGGCGTGGAGACCGGTGTGATCAAGCGTCGGCCGCTGGGTGACTACATCGAGGTGCACGTCCCGCCCAACGAGGGCATCGAGGCTCTCATCCGGGGCAAGAAGCCGATCCCGACCGTCCCCGCGGCCGTCGAGGACGAGGAGGGGATCCCCGCGGCCGGGAGACATCGCCGGCTCGCCAGGCTTCGCGCCAGGATGAGCAGGATCTACGGAGGCGAGAAGGTGCCGCTCGACGGCGCCCGGGGGCACGACGGGCAGAGGCAGGACGGGCGGGGGGCCGAAGGGCGCGCGGCCATCGGTTCGGGCACCGGTTCGAGCACGGATGAGAGCGGGCGCCCGCCCCGCTGACGGTCAGTCCTCCGGCAGCGCCTTGCCCGACCACTCCTGGCGGCGGACCTCCGCCACCGCGATCGCCGCCGCGACCGAGACGTTGAACGAGCCGACCCGGCCCACCTGCGGGATGTAGCAGACGCCGTCGGCGGCCTCCAGCAGCGCGGGGGAACATCCGTGATCCTCGCTGCCCACCACCAGGCACACGTCGCCGTCCAGCTTGGCCTCGGACAGGGGCACCGCATCGCCGGTCAACTCCACCGCGACCACGGTGAACCCGTCGTCCCTGGCCGCCCGGACGGCCTCCAGGACGGGCACCGGCTCCTCCCAGGCCACCAGGCGGTCGGTGCCCAGCGCGGTCTTCTGCGCCTTGGGGTTGGTCGGCGGGGTGGCGTTGCCCGCCAGCCAGATCCGCTCCACCCCGAAGGCGGCGGCCGTGCGGAAGATGGAACCGACGTTGAACGGGCCGGTCACCGACTCCAGGATCAGCGCGAGCCGCCCCTCGGTGTTCCTCCGCCAGGTGCGGTTGAGGCGCTTGACATCGGTCGGGCGCAGCTGCCTGCGCGGGTTCGCCGTCATCGGTCGTTCACCGTTCCTCGTCGTTCCTCGTTCGTCTCTCGGACGGCTCGTGTCCCGCCCGCCGGGATGACCCTGCTCACCGCGCCGGGTCCGCCTGCGACCCGGCCTCCACCCGGAGGATCCGGTACGCCGAGCGGGAGGCCACCCGCTCGGTGGGCCAGCCCCGCTCGTTCAGCCAGCGCTGCAGGGAGTCCGAGCCCAGGTGCTTCTGGACCACCAGGTGGGCGACGCCGTCGGGGGTGAGGCGTGACAGCCAGCGGGTCAGCATCTCGTGCATCGCGGCCTTGCCGATGCGGATCGCCGGATTGGACCAGATGGCGGAGAACCGCACCTGGGGCGGAACCTCGTCGACATGCATCGCCCTCACGTTGCCGAGGGAGGCGGACCTGGCGTTCCTGGCGCACAGCTCCACGGACCTGCGGTTGACGTCCACCGCCCAGACCGTCGCCTCGGGAGCGCGCGAGGCCATCGTCAGCGCGATCGGCCCGTAGCCGCAGCCCAGGTCGAGCAGGTCGCCGCCGGACGGCGGAGGAGGCACGCTCTCCAGCAGGATCCGGGTGCCCACATCGACGCGCTCGGCGGAGAAGACCCCGCTGTCGGTCTCCAGCTTCAGGTGAAGGTCGGGGAGCACGAGCGTGACCGAGCCGGGACGGCCGGCGGTCTCGGGACGCTCCTCGAAGTAATGTGCCACGTCGTAGAACGTTACCAATGGCCGGGACCGGCTCAGGGCAGCCGCGACCCCAGCAGCAGGGCCACCCCGGCGGTCACCAGCCCGGTCAGGACCGCCGCCACCACGAACCACTGGGTGACCTCCTGGTTGACCGTCCGGTAGCCCAGCGAGGTGCCGATCTGCTCGTACACCTCCCGCAGCTGGCTGCCGGACTCCGCTTCGTAGGCCCGGCCGCCCGTGCCGTCCGACAGGGTCTGCAGGGTGGTCTTGTTCACCGGCACGTTCACGTCGCGCCCGTCGATCGAGACGGTGCCCTCCTGGGTGCCGTAGGCGATCGTGGAGACCGGCACACGCGAGCTCATCGCCGACTCGATCGCCTCCGCCACCGAGCGGCCAGAGGTGTTGTCGCCGTCGGACAGCAGTACGATCGCCGCCGGCGGGGGGTCGGTCACCGCCTGCTGGTCGAAGGAGCGCAACGAGTCCAGGGAGCTGAACACCGCCTCGCCGATCGCGGTGCCCGCACGGGTGCTCAGGTTGCCGAGGGAGGTGCTCACCGCCTGGTGGTCGGTGGTGGGGGAGACCACGACGGAGGCGGAGCGGGCGAAGGCGACCAGCCCGACGTTGAAGCGTTCCGGCAGGTCCGCGACGAACTTCTGGGCCGCGTCCTTGGCCGCGGCGATCCGGTTCGGCTGGACGTCGTCGGCCTCCATCGACAGCGAGACGTCCAGCGCGATGATGATCGTCGCACGGTCGCGGGGGATCCGCACCGAATCGGCGGGACGGGCCGCGCCCACGATCAGCAGGCCCATCATGACGAAGAACAGCAGCGGGGCGACGTGCCGCCGCCAGCCGGGTCCCGGGGGGGTCACCAGCGTCAGCAGCGGCAGGTTGGTGAAGCGCAGCGCGTAGCGGCGCCGGGCGAACTGGGCGGCCACGTAGCCCGCCACGAGCAGCGCCAGCGCGGCGAACAGCCACAGCCAGGCCGGAGAGAGGAAAGTCACCGTGTCGCTCCCGACCTCGGGTGCCTATGGGTCAGGTACGCCATGCGCCGCTGCCGCAGCACGAACTGGGCGATGTCGAAGACCCAGTCGCGGTCGGTGCGCAGCACCAGGTGGGCCACCCCACAGCGGCGCAACGCCGTCTGGTTGGCCGCCCGCTGCGCGGCGGCGGCCTCCGCGTACGCCCGGCGGACCTTGGGCGTGAGCTGGATCTGGCGGCTCCGCCCCGACTCCGGATCGGTCAGGTTGACCAGTCCGACCGCCGGCAGCTCCAGCTCGCGGGGGTCGATCACCTCGACGGCCATTACCTGGTGGTGAGCGGCCAGCCTGCGGATCGGCCGCTCCCAGGGCAGTTCCAGGGTGGGATCGAGAGTGGGTTCGGGGTCGAGGAAGTCGGAGACGATCACTCGCAGGCCGCGCCGTCGCCGTGCCGAGGCCATCACCTCGATCGCCTCGGCCAGGTCGGGGGCGTCGGCGACGGCACGACCTCTGGGAGCCTCCATCAGCGAGTGCAGCAGGCCGTACAGTGCCGGGCGGCCGCTCCTGGCGGGCATCCGGTGGACGTACTCGTCGTGCAGGACGTACGCGCCGAAGCGGTTTCCGATCCGGCCTGCCAGGAAGCCGATCGCCCCGATGGCGGCCACGACCAGGTCCCGCTTCTCCATGTCGGCGGTACCGAAGTCCATGCTGGGCGACAGGTCCGCCAGCGCCCAGGTCTCCAGCTCCCGGTCGGCGACCAGGTCGCGCACGTGCGGGACCGTCGTGCGGGCGGTCACCGCCCAGTCCATCCGCCGGATGTCGTCCTCGCCGGGCACGTAGACCCGGCTGTCGCCGAACTCGCTTCCAGGACCGGGAAGGAGCCCCTGGTACGCCCCCTGCAGCAACCCGTCCAGGCGCCGCACGATGGTGAGCTCCAGCCGCCGCAGTGCCTGCTCGGCAGTGCTCATGGCGACGCTGCGCGTCGCGGTGAGGCCGCTCTTATCCGGCTCCTTCCCTGCTATCGGCGACGCTGCGCGTCGCGGTTCGGCCGCTGGGATCCGGCTCCTTCCCTCGTCGTTCATCCGCTTCGCTCCTTCACTCCTCAGTCCAGTCCCCGGCGCGGCCTCACGG
>NZ_JBEOZN010000099.1:0-39033 GCF_040298085.1 Streptosporangium sp. NPDC001681
CCGGTGACGTGAGGTTCACGTCACCGGCCGCCGCTGTTTCATCCACTTTCCGCGCGGAAAAGAAACGACCATCGTGAAATCGATGGTCACCCGTGTGACCGAGCTCGGCGGGCGGCCCGCAGGCCGGACCGTGAGACCGCGTATTCACTCGGCCCCCGGCGCGTCCGCGGTCCGGGATTCATCGGCCGTCGCCTCCGGCCGGATCAGACGGTCTGGGGCCGGCCTTACGAGATGTCTCCAGCGTGGCGGACCGCCATGGGCCGCCGTCCGATGTCGTTGTCCGGTGCGGGACACCCGGGTCCCGAGGACGGGGCACGAGCCGGCCGGCAAGGTGTGGAGATCGGGGATTCCGGAACCAGGACGTCGCCCGGTGCGGGAGCGCGAGCCCCGCCGGCCCGCGGCGAGTGATGGCGGCTCCGCGGGAGCCCACTCCGGGGATCTTTGTCACGGGGGCGGAAGAAAGGCGGGTCTCGCCCCTTCGAGGGGGCGAGACCCGCGCCAGGAGATCAGACCCTGAGTGTGAGGACGTGCTCGACCAAGGTGATCAAGGTCGATTTCACCGCGTCCCTGGACCGGGCGTCGGTCCGGACGACGGGGATGTGCGGGGCGATCGTCAGAGCCTCCCGCACCTCCTCCTCACCGTGGATGTGCGATCCGCCGAACCCGTTGAGGGCCACGACGAACGGTAGTCCGGCCTCCTCGAAGTAGTCGATCGCCGGGAAGCTGTCGGCCAGCCGCCGGGTGTCGACGAGCACGATCGCACCGATCGCACCCTTCACGAGGTCGTCCCACATGAACCAGAACCGGTGCTGACCCGGCGTACCGAACAGGTACAGGATCAGGTCGCGGTCCAGCGAGACCCGGCCGAAGTCCATGGCGACCGTGGTGGTTCGCTTTGTCGGGATGTGCGAGAGGTCGTCGACGTCCGCGCTGGCCTCTGTCATCACCGCTTCCGTGGTCAGCGGCATGATCTCGGAGACCGCGCCGACAAAGGTCGTCTTGCCGACACCGAACCCGCCGGCGACGACGATCTTCGTCGACGTCATCCCGGCGTCAGAGCCTGCGAAGCCCACTGAGCACCCTTTCAAGCAAATTGAGATCCGGCTTACCCGCATCCAGCGACGGCTGATGGATCTGCACCAGGCCCTCGGCCGCCATGTCCGCGATCAGTACCCGGGTCACGCCAAGTGGCATGCGCAACAGGGCAGAGAGCTCGGCAACCGAGCGCACCTGCCGGGACAGCGAAATGATCGCCTGATATTCCGTGGAGAGCGTGGCGGGATCCACCCCCGCCAACGTCGCCGAGGAGACCAGTGCCTCGAGAGCTAGCTGCATCCGGGGGGCGGTCCTGCCCCCGGTCACAGCGTACGGGCGAATCAACCGGTCTCGCCCGCTCTTGGCCTGAGACGTGTTCTGGGGTTCCTCCCCCGGCCCACGCCAACCTGGTGCGTCCATATCACCCCCCTATCGCTGAACCGACTGCAGTTCGGCCCGTAGCGCAGGCGTAAGCGCCTGCCCGGCACGCTCTGCGAGCAGTGTCATCTGGTAGGCCACCAGGCCCATGTCACAGTCCGGCGAGGCCAGTACGGCCAGCGCGGAACCATCGCTGATCGACATGGTCAGCAGAAGGCCCCGCTGCATCTCGATCACTGTCTGTGCCACAGGACCACCCTCGAAGACTCGTGAGGCGCCCTGGGTGAGGCTGATCAGACCGGCCGTGATAGCGGCGAGCTGGTCCGCCCGGTCCTTGGGAAACCCCTGGGAGTAGGCCAGCGGGAGCCCATCCGCGGAGACGATCACCGCGTGCGCCACTCCGGGCATCTCCTTGACGAACTCGGTGATCAGCCAGTTGAAGCCGCGGGCGGCCTGGCTGAGTTGGTTGTTCACTGCTGGTTCTCTCCCTCGACGGCCTTGGCGCGCTCGCTCATCTCAGCGCGTCCCTGCCGTACGCCTTGCTGGAAACTGGACAGGCGGCTGCGCACCCGATCCGCCGATATCGGCGGCATCGAGGGGGCCGGCGCAGCCGGTGCCGCCGAGGCGGCTCCGGGAACGAGGTTCGCCTTGGGCACCCGCTTGGGAAGGCCCGCTCCGGTCACGCCGCCCTCCACCGGCTTCTTGGCGACCTCGGCGGCCGCCCAGCCCTGATCCGAGGGGGTGCTCCACGGCTGCCTGTCGGCCGCGGGCGCGGCCGACCTGGGCGGCTGTGCCTGCTGCTGCGGCGGCTGCCCCGGCTGCTGCTGAGGCTGCGGCGCGGAGTGCGAGATCTGCGGGAAGTTCTGGGTCTCCAGTCCCTGCGGACCCCGCCTGACCCGCTGCTCCAGCAGCCGGGGCCTGGCCTCGGCGACGGGCTCGGGATCGGACTCTGCCTCCTGCTCCTGTTCCGGCTCGGGTGCGACGGACGTGCTGCTGCGGAACCAGTCGGACCCCACCGCCGCGAAGATCGGCAGGAACTCCTCCGGCTCCGGTTCCGTCGGCGAGACCTCGACCGCGGGAAGTGCCTGGGTGTTCTCCACCGGTTCCAGCCGCTGCGGTGTCCACAGATCGGACGAGGAGGTCTCGGGCCAGGCCGAGGGGAACGACGGCGCCGGGGTCGACGCCAGCGGCGACGACCACAGGTCCTCCACCGCGGAGGCGGGCACCACCGGCCCCGACCAGAGATCCCCGGACGTCGGCGCCGGCACCTGGGGAGGCGTCTGAGGCTGCGCCTGGGCGGGCTGTCCGAGGCCGGCCGGCGGTCGGCCGCCGCGCCCGGCGCCGGTCCCGAACGGGTCCGGGTTCGGAGCGGAGCCGAACGGGTCGGGGTTCACCGAGGAGAACGAGCTTGCGGGACCGCCGAAGGAACCGGACGGCATACCGCCCTGCCCGGCCATCGCCATCTCGGGCATCACCGTGCCCTGGGCCACCACCTGCACCGGCAGGAGCACGACGGCGCTCAGGCCGCCGGTCTCCGGGCGCCTGAGCTGGACCCTGATCCCGTGGCGCATGGCCAGGCGGCCGACCACGAACAGGCCCATCCGGCGGGAGACCGAAAGGTCCACCGCGGGAGGCTCGGCCAGCCGGCGGTTGGCCTCGGCCAGTTCCTCGTCGCTCATGCCGATGCCCGCGTCGGTGACCGCCAGGATGACGGCGCCCATCTCGTTGCCGTTGCTGGTCACCGTGATCTTGGTGTCCTGCGGCGAGAAGAAGATCGCGTTCTCGACGAGCTCCGCGACCAGGTGGACGATGTCGTTGACAGCCTGGCCGATGATCGAGATGCCCGACTCGACCCGGAGGTTCACCCGCTCGTAGTTCTCGACCTCCGACAGCGAGGCGCGGACGACGTCGCTGAGCGGAACCGGCTCACTCCACCGGCGGCTCTGCTCCTGACCGGCGAGGACCAGGAGGTTCTCGGAGTTCCGGCGCATGCGGGTGGCCAGGTGGTCCAGCTTGAAGAGGCTGCCGAGCCGGCTCTCGTCCTGCTCACCCTGCTCCAGGTCGTCGATGAGGTCGATCTGGCGTTCCACGAGCGACTGGGTGCGCCGGGAGAGGTTGACGAACATCGCGTTGATGTTGCTTCGCAGCCGGGCCTCGTCACCCGCCAGCCGGATGGCCTCGCGGTGGACCTCGTCGAAGGCCCTGGCCACTTCCCCGATCTCGTCACGGGAGGCCACCCCGATGGAGGGCACCTCGATGTTCGGGGCGTGGTCTCCGGACTCCCGCAGCACCCGGACGGTCTCGGGCAGCCGGGTGTCGGCCACCTCAAGTGCCTCGCTGCGCAGCTTGCGCAGCGGCCGGACGAGCGTGCCGGCCACCCAGGCGGTGATGAGCAGGATCAGGACCAGCAGGACCAGGATCGAGACACCGGAGATCGCGGCGCTGCGCTGCTCGGCGCTCTCCATCTCCTGGCTGCGGGCGACCACCGCGGCCGACAGGCCGCGCTCGACGGTCCGCATGTTGTCCACGATCGCGGAGGAGGCGGTGTACCAGGTGTCGGCGCTCCTGAGCCAGCCGCCGCCGATCCGCTCCAGCGGCTTGTTCTCCCGCATGAGGGACATGACAAGGGCGCGCATGGAGTCGGCCTGGTCGACCTTGGGGCCGTTGACCACGTCGCGGAAGCGCTTGATCTCGGCGGCCGAGGCGGTCGCCCGGAAGGCGTTTTCCTCGCTCAGCTGGCTCCGGTACGCGCCCAGCAGGTCGGCGGGGTCGTCGAAGTCGAACTTGCGGTCCAGGAAGCTGACCAGGAGGGTGCCCCGCTGCCTGGCGACCTGCTCCTTGGCCCGGGTCAGCGCGCCCAGCGCGAGCGCGTCACCGATGAGGCGCTCGTCGCCGCCGCTGCGGCCCAGGTCGTCGTGGAGGGTGATGAAGTCGGTGATCATCCGTGAGTACATGCCGAGGGCCGCCCGGGGCAGCACGCTGCCGTCGGTCATCAGCCTGCGCAGACCGGGGAGACCGTTGAGCCAGCGGCGGATCTGGGCGACCTCGGTACGGACCCGGACCGCCTGCGACTCGTCGAGGTCCTCCATGGCGGCCAGCGTCTGCTTGCTGCTCCGGTCGACCACCCCACGCTGCTCCCTGACCTTGGTGAGCCGGGCGCGAGTGGCGCCGGCGACGTACCAGGCGGTGAGGTCGCGCTCCTCGGCCATCTCGTGGGCGAGCGTGCCGAGCGACTCGACCAGTGAGGCGACCTCGGTCATCCGGCGGTACTCACCGGCCGTGGCGAGGGCGGTGGTCAGCTGAAGTCCGGTGAGCAGGACGGCCGCGGCGGTCGGGAGCAGGATCAGCGCGACCAGACGGGGACGCACGCGCCAGTTCGCCGGCAGGAGTCGACTGCCCACCCCTGACGCGCGGTGGCTCCGGCGGTCTTGTGTCATCACTGGCCTACGTAACCCCTCGCCGGATTTGGAAACGGCGAAAGCAATTTGAGCACATCCTTTATGTCACTTCGAATGGAGTAAATGCCGATAAATCCCCGCAAAAAGGACATACGGCTACAAAGTTTTCAGGCCGGCCGGAAGGAATCTTTCACCTCCGGAGCCTGGTGCTTGATCATCAGGTGGCGGGTCACAGAGTATTCCCCAACCGCCTCCTGACTCATGTCCTTGCCGAAGCCGCTCCCCTTGACCCCGCCGTGCGGCGCCTCAGAGGCGATGGGCAGATGGTCGTTCACCCAGGTCACGCCCACATCGAGCCGATGCGACACGCGCAGCGCCCTGGCCACGTCCCTGGACCAGACCGATGAGGCCAGCCCGTAGACGGTGTCGTTGGCCAGCCGGACCGCCTCGTCCTCTCCGTCGAAGGGCAGGGCGACCAGTACCGGACCGAAAAGTTCACCCTGAACGATCTCACTGTCCTGGGTCGCGCCGGAAACCAGCGTGGGCGGGTAGTAGAAACCGGGCCCTTCGAGCGGGGCGCCGCCGCAGAGCACGGAGGCGCCCGCGGCGACGGACCGCTCCACGAAGCCGTGCACGCGGTCGCGGTGCACCGCGGAGATCAGCGGGCCGATGTCGGTGGCCGGATCCCAGGGGTCGCCCACACTGATCCGCGCCAGCGTCGCGTGCAGCGCCTCGACCGCCTCGTCGTACACCTCCCGGGAGATGTAGACGCGAGTCGCGGCCGTGCAGTCCTGGCCGGTGTTGTAGGTGGCGCCCATCGCGACGCCCCTGGCCATCTCGGACAGGTCCGCGTCACCGAAGACCAGCGCCGGAGCCTTGCCGCCGAGCTCCAGGTGGACCCGCTTCAGAGAGCCCGTGGCGCCGCGCATGACCGCGCGGCCGGTCGTGGTGGAGCCCGTGACGCTCACCATGTCGACGCCCGGGTCGGTGACGAGGGCCTCGCCCACCTCGGCGCCGCCCAGCACCACCTGGAGCAGGCCGTCGGGCGCGCCGGCCCGGGCGAACAGCTCGGCCATCCGCAGCGTGGTGCCCGGCGTCTGCGGTGCGGGCTTGATGACCACCGCGTTCCCCGCGGCGAGCGCGGGGCCGATCTTCCACACCGCCATGACCAGGGGGAAGTTCCACGGGGCGATCGATCCGACGACGCCCACCGGACGACGCACCAGCACCGAGGTGTAGCCGGAGCTGAGCACCCCCGCACCGGTGCCGTCCAGCGAACGGGCCGCCCCGGCGAAGAAGCGGAGGTTGTCCGCCGCGAACGGCAGCTCGCCGTCGCGGAAGACCGCCGCGGGCTTGCCCGTCTCGACGACCTCCAGCCGGGTGAGCTCCTCGGCGTCGGCCTCGACGAGATCTGCGAAGCGCAGCAGCACCCTGGCCCGCTCGGCCGGGGTCGCGGCGCTCCATTCCCGGAACGCCACGCGGGCCCGCCGCACGGCGGCGGCCACCTCCTCGATCGGGGTGTCGGCGATCTCCCTCAGGAGCTCGCCGGTCGCCGGATTGATCAACTTGCCCATGGAACTTCCCTCATCGTGGTGGTGCGGAGAGCCGTCAGGCGCCGGCCCGCTCGATCAGGTCGGCCGCCCTGCGCAGGCCGTCCCGCCCGCGGATCTCCTCGCCCGCGGCTGCCAGGCGCTCGCGGAGCGCGCCGTCGCCCAGGAGCCTGTCCAGCGCGCCGGTCAGCTCCTCGTCGGAGAAGGTGTAGGTGGACAGGCGCACACCGTAGCCGAGCTCGTGGACGCGCTGCGCGTTGTCGTACTGGTCCCAGAACAGGGGCAGCAGGATCATCGGCTTGCCGAAGTGCAGCGCCTCGGTGGTGGTGTTGTTGCCGCCGTGTGTGATGACCAGGTCGACCATAGGAATGATCTTGGTCTGCGGGACGAACTCGGCGCCCCACATGTTGTCGGCCAGCTTGATCTCCTCGTGCAGCGGACCCATCGAGACGATGAAGCGGTGCGGGGTGGTGGCCAGCACGTCGATGACCCGCTGCATGAGCGAGACGTCCGCCGAGCCGAGCGAGCCCAGCGAGAAGTAGACCAGCGAGCCGTCCCGCCCGGCCAGCGACGC
This sequence comes from Streptosporangium sp. NPDC001681, assembly GCF_040298085.1. Taxonomy (NCBI): domain Bacteria; kingdom Bacillati; phylum Actinomycetota; class Actinomycetes; order Streptosporangiales; family Streptosporangiaceae; genus Streptosporangium; species Streptosporangium sp. NPDC001681. Next base: position 6,936 of record NZ_JBEOZN010000099.1, read on the forward strand.
GGGGAGCTCGAAACCACCGTCCGTCTCGCGCACCGAGGAGTCCAGGCGGTGCCAGGAGTCGCCCAGCGGCCGGGCGTCGACGTAGTCGGCGATCTCGGGGAAGACGTAGAGGTTGAGGTCACCCTCGTGGATGAAGTCCAGGTCCGGCAGCGGGTCGGCGCCCTGCTCGACGACCCACTCGTTGAAGGCGGTCCAGATCTCGCGGTGGGTGCGGTCGTACTCGGCGTTGAAGGCACCCCACTGCGACCGGTCGTCGGCGGGCAGCCCGGAGAAGACCGGGGCGACGCCCTCACCGCGCACCTCCAGCGGGTTGCAGGAGACGATCCGGACGAACGGCTTGCCCGCCGTCAGCAGCGCCGGGAAGGTGATGACGTTGTCCTCGACGATGACGTCCGGCTGGACGCGCTCGATAATCTCCTTCAACTGCGGCTCGCAGTACTTGGCGCCGTCGATAAGCGCCTCCCAGATCGGCTTGGTGACCGTCTCCAGCTGCTCCAGAGTGGACTTCCGGTATTCCGGTGCGGTGTCCCTGATGAAGTCCTTCCAGAACTGCCCGGCGTCCTGCTCCTCTTCTGCCGGAGGCGCGAGATCGACCAGGTCCTCCTCGAATCCGAGGGCCTCCAATTTCCCCTTCCAGGAGGCCTCAGCTGCGAAAACGACTCTATGCCCATGCTTGCGAAGAATGTCACCGATGCCGATGCAGTTGTTCGTCGGCCCGTAGGCGCTCTCCGGCATGAACAGGATCGTGAGGGACATCACGCCTCCTTACGTCTAGAGGTTGCGGCTTTTGAAGAATGGTGGAATTCTCGGCTAGCAAAAATTCTAGAAAACGGTCACTATGGACCCCGGCACAGAGCGTGGTTTTCAACGAGCGGGGGAATATGACGCGCAAGGGACGGGCGGACCGGCGCCTGGATCTCATCGCGGCCGCACATCGGGCGATCATCCGGCACGGCACCGAGGGAGTGCACCTCAACCATGTCGCGGAGGAGGCCGGGCTCACCTCCGGGGCCGTCCTGTACCACTACCCGCGTCTCAGCGAACTGCTGGTCGACGCCCACCACGCCGGGATGGAGCGCTTCTACGAGCAGCGACTCAAGCGGATCAAAGGCATGCGCGACCCCGCGGAGAAGCTTGTCGTGACCGTCCGCTCGGGGCTGCCGCACGGTCCGGACGACCCGGACGTCCGGCTGCTCAACGAGCTCGGCGGAGCCGCGCCCCGCAACAGGATGTACGCCCTGCTGCTGACCACCCTCTACGACCGCCAGGTCTCGCTCTACCAGAGCATCCTGGACACCGGGGCCGCGTTGGAGACCTTCACGCTGTCGGGCGACTCCCTGCTCATCGCCCGCAACCTGGTCGCGCTCGAGGATGCGTACGGCTATCGCATAACGGCCCGCCACCCGGTGATCGGCCCGCAGGAGGCGGCGGAACTCATCCTCGACTACGCCAGGACCGCGACGAACCACCCGCTCAACTCGTCTCATTGAGGGATCAGCACTCCGTCCCCCTCGGCCCAGCCGAGCGCCACCTCAGAACCCGCCTGGACCTGGGTGGCCCCCTGGGTGGCCACCAGCACGGGCTGCCGGCGCCCGCTCACCTGTACCGACACGTGCGAGACGCCGCCGTAGAAGCTCACGTCGACGACCTCGCCGCTCAGCACGCCCTTGCCCTCGTCGTCCAGCCTGATCCGCTCCGGTCGTACGGCGAGCAACGCGGGCGTGCCGTCGGGCAGGTCCGACGTCCCGGGAAGGATGCCGAGTTCCTCGCCGGCCAGGCCGACCGAGCAGGCCCTGCCCTCGAAGATGTTGTTGGCCCCCACGAAGCCGGCGACGAACGGCGTGCGCGGGTGCTCGTACAGCTCCACCGGGGCGTCCACCTGCTCGACCCCACCGGCGTTGAAGACCGCGATCCTGTCGGCCAGCGACATGGCCTCCTCCTGGTCGTGGGTGACCACGACGAAGGTGATGCCGACCTCGTTCTGGAGCCGCTTGAGCTCCAGCTGCATCTCCGCGCGCACCTTCTTGTCCAGCGCGGACAGCGGCTCGTCCAGCAGCAGCAGGCGCGGCCGCTTGACGATCGCGCGGGCGAGCGCGACCCGCTGCCGCTGGCCGCCGGAGAGCTGATGCGGCCTGCGGCCGGCCATGGCCTCCAGCCCGACCTTCTCCAGGACCTCGTCGACCCGGCCGCGGACCTCCGCCCTGCCCAGCCTCTCCCGCTCCAGGCCGTACGCGACGTTCTTGGCCACGGTCATGTGCGGGAAGAGCGCGTACGACTGGAACATCAGGTTGACCGGGCGGCGGTGGGCCGCCTGGCCGAGCAGGTCGTCGCCGTCGAGCGTGACGGTGCCCTCGTCGGGCGACTCGAAGCCCGCCAGGATCCGCAGGAGTGTCGTCTTACCGCAGCCGCTGGGGCCGAGCAACGCGAAGAACTCGCCCTGCCGGATCTCCAGGGAGACGTCCGACAGCGCCGTGACGTCACCGAACCGGCGGCTGACACCCGTGATCTTCAGCATTAGGACAGCGACTCCGTCAGTCGGGTCATCCGCTGGGTCACGATCACCGCGGTGAAGCTCACGAGCAGCAGCAGCGTGGCCAGGGCGTTGATCTCGGGGGTGACCCCGAAGCGGACCATTGAGTAGATGACGATGGGCAGGGTCGGCGTGGTGGGCGCCGCCGTGAAGAACGCGATGACGAACTCGTCGATCGAGAGGGTGAACGCGAGCAGCGCGCCGGCCAGGATGCCCGGCGCCAGCTGCGGCAGCGTGATCCGGAGGAACGTGGTGAACGGCGTCGCCCCCAGGTCCCTGGACGCCTCCTCCAGGGAGGTGTCGGCGTGGGTGAGCCGGGTGCGGACCACCGCGGTCACGAACGCCATGCCGAACACCGTGTGGGCCAGCAGCACCGAGTGCAGCCCGAGGGTCGACTTGATCATGGCGTAGAACACCAGCAGGCCGATGCCCAGCACCAGGTCGGGCAGGACGGCCGGCAGCACGCCGAGCGCGTCGAGCGCCCGCGACCTGGTGTGGCGGGCCAGGCCCACGGCCAGCAGGGTGCCGAGCACCGTGGCCAGCACCGTGGAGCCAACGGCCACGATCAGCGTGTTGACCAGGCCCTGGCGAATGTCGGCGTTCTCGGCGAGCGTGCCGTACCACTTCAGGCTGAAGCCCTCGTGGACGTAGGGGGACTCGCCGGCGTTGAAGGACATCACGACGAGCACGACGATCGGCGTGTAGAGGAAGACGTAGGTCGCCCAGAAGGGGACGTACAGCAGTCGGGGTCTACGCACGTCGGGCACTCCATGCCTGCGCGAGCAGCAGGACGATCAGCACGGCGATGAGCGCCAGTGCGAGGGTGGACCCGAACGGCCAGTCGCGTGCCTTGAGGAACTGGTCCCTGATCAGGTTGCCGACCATGATGGAACGGCCACCGCCGAGCAGCTCGGGGATGATGAAGTTGCCGAAGCTCGGTACGAACACGAACAGGCAACCGGTGAACACACCCGGCAGGGTCAGCGGCAGCGTCACCGAGGCGAACGTGCGGACGGGCCCGGCGCCGAGGTTGGCCGACGCCTCGCGGAGCTGCGGGTCCAGCTTCTCGATCGCCGCGTACAGCGGCAGGACCATCAGCGGCAGGTACGAGTACACCAGGCCGGTGACGATGGTGCCCTGGTTGTAGAGCAGCTCCAGCGGCTTGTCGATCAGTCCCAGGTCCATCAGGGTGCTGTTGACCAGCCCGGGACCGCTCAGCAGGACGATCCAGGCGTAGATGCGTACCAGGAAGTTGGTCCAGAACGGCAGCACGACCGCGACCAGCGCGATCGTCTTCCACTTCGACGGCAGCTGGGCGATCAGGTAGGCCGTCGGGTAGCCGACCAGCAGGGCGATCAGCGTGGCGATCGCGGCCAGCTTCAGCGAGCCGATCAGCACGTCGAGATAGAGGGGGTCGAGCAGGCGGGTGAAGTTCTCCCCCGTCGCCTCGTAGACCACGCCGCCGAAGCGGCCCCTGCGAAACACCGTGAAGCTGATGAGCAGCGCCAGCGGGATCACCAGCAGGACGATCAGGTATGTCAGTCCGGGCCCCAGGAAGACGAGCCTTCCCAGGGCACGCGATCGGCGCGCCCGTGATCGCACGGACGCGCCGGAGGTGGTGGAGCGTGTCACTGCTGGGCCGCGACCTCGGTCGCGAGCCTGGTGAACTTCAGTGAGTCCTCGCCCAGGTCGATGATCGACTCACCCTTGAGCAGGTCGGACGGGCTCATCTGCAGCGGGGCGTTGGCGGCCTTGAGCTCGGGGTTCATCGCGTCCATCGCGGCCTTGTTCGGGACCTTGTAGAGGATGTTCTCCGCGGCCCAGCCGTGCACCTTCGGGTCCAGAATGTAGTTGATGAAGGCGTGTGCCGCCTCCTTGTTCTTGGAGGACTTCAGCACGACCATGGTGTCCACCCACAGGTCGCTGCCCTCCTTCGGCACCACGAACTTGATGTTCTTCTCGGTGGTCGGGCACCAGCCGTCCCACGCCTCGACCATCACGGCCTCGCCGCTCTTCAGCTTGTCGCCGAAGGTGGTGTCGTCGTAGCCGAGCAGCTTCGGCTTGGTCTCCAGCAGCTTCGCCTTGACCTTGGCGATCTCCTCGTCGCTCTTGGTGTTGACCGAGTAGCCGAGCGCCTTGATGGCTGGCAGGGCCAGCCAGCGCTCGGTGGTCATCATGGTGACCTTCTTGACCGCGTCGGCCGGCGGGTCGAGGATGTCGTTCCAACTCGTCGGAGCGGTCTTCAGCAGGTCGGTCCGGTAACAGATGCCGGTGGTGCCCCAGGTATAGGGAACCGAGAAGACGTTGCCCTTGTCGTAGGAGAGCTCCTTGGCCTCGGGGTAGAGGTTCGCGAGGTTCGGGATGAGCTCGGGGTGGAGCGGCTCCAGCAGCCCGGCCTCGTTGAGCGCCTGGGCGTACTGACCGGAGACGAAGGCCACGTCGAGCCCGGTGTCGGCGCCGCTGGTGAGCTTCGCCATGATCACTTCGTTGGTGTCGTGCAGCGTGACCTTGAGGTCGGTCTTGAGCTTCTCCTTGACCTCGGTGGCCAGTTCCTTGGGGGTGTAGCCGTCCCAGACGGAGATGGTGATGCTCTGCTTGGAAAGGTCGGCGTTCGGGTTGAGCTGCGCCGATGAGGCACTGGCAGCGGGCGCGGCGGTCTCCGCGGCCCCCCCGCCACATGCCGAGACTGCGAGCGCGAGGCCGACGGCCAGGGCGGCAGCCGGAAGATTACGGGGGTACCGGGTGCGGGACACGGCCGCTACTCCTTCAGAATTCAGTGTAAGTGGGGTAGACCGGCCGTTGGGGACACGGCAGACCAAAGCAGGAGTGTTGCAGTCAACATTATCTTGAGCAAGACTTCCCACGACATCACCCCTGGAAAGTTGGGTCCGTTTGTTAAATCCAGCTTCAATCTGGAACCGGCTCGACACGGTTCCCCGAGCCGGCGACGGACGGAGCAGCGCCCTCCTTGACGCTCTGACCAGTGCAGATCCCTCCCCCTTCAGAGTTCGCCGGTTCCATCCGCTTCCCTCCCCGGCTGTCACGGTTTTCTCAACCGACACTCAATTGTCATGGATCGACGGAGCCGCAGGGACGGGTGAGCGCGGGTTCGACGTCGACCAGACCAACCACTCGGTGGTCGTCGGCGAGAAGGTGGTCGTCAAGTGGCTCACCCCGCCCGTGCCGCTCCCGGCGCCCGCGCCCGACATGTTCGCGCACCTGACATCGGTCGGCTTCACCGCGACCGCCACGCCCTACGCGGCCCTCTCCCGGCGCGCGGACGACGGCTCCGAGATGTTGCTCGCCCTCGTCACCGCCTACCTCCCCGAGGCGAGGGACGGCTGGGAGTGGTGCGTGGACGAGGCCGTCTCCTTCGGCACCTCCTTCGCCGCCGACCTGGGCGCCCTCTCGGCCGACCTGCACGCGGCGATGGCGACCCCGTCGGTGACCTTCCCCGACCCGGTACGCACGGCGGAGGGCCCGTGGTCGCTCCGGGCCGGCGAGGCGCTGGAGGAGGCGCTGGCACTGACCGACGGCGAGGACGGCGAGTGGCTCGCGGCCCACGCCGGCGCGCTCCGCGCCGACCTGGCTCCGCTGGCCGCCGCGGGCGCCACCCCGCTGATCCGCATCCACGGCGACCTGCACGTCGGCCAGATGCTCCGCTGGCGGGACGGGTACGCGGTGATCGACTTCGACGGCAACCCGACCGTCGCGGACGCCGCCCCCTTCCAGCCCGCCGCCCGCGACCTCGCCCAGCTCACCACGAGCCTCGAACACGTCGGCCAGGTCGCGGTCAGGCGCCGCGACGCCGATCCGGCGATGATCGCCGAGTGGGCCGTCGCGGCCCGCGCCACCCTGGAGTCGGCCTACTCAGACCGCCTGGCCGAGCTGGGCCATGCCGGCCTTTTGGACCGTTCCCTGCTGCGCCCGTTCGAGGTCGAACAGGAGTGCCGCGAGCTCGTCTACGCCGCCCGGCATCTCCCCCGCTGGCGCTACGCCCCGATGGGCGTACTGCGGTCCCGCTACCGGTGACCGTTGAAACCGATGAAGGAGAGCACGTGATTCCCGAGCTGTACCTCACCGATCTGGAGGCCAAGCCCGCCGCGCTGACCGGCCTGGCGAGCGCCCTGGAGGCCGACGACCTGTTCGCCGGAGTCCCCTCCGGGATCCGGCGGGTGGTCTTCCTCGGCATGGGCAGCTCCCGGTACGCCGCCCGGGTGGCCGCGCTGCGCCTGCGGGCCGCCGGGGTGGACGCGGTGGCCGAGTACGCCTCCGCCGCCCTGACCTACCCGCCGAGCCCGGACACCCTGGTGGTCGCCATCTCCGCCACCGGTGGCAGCAGGGAGACCCTCGACGCGGTCGCCCGCGTGCGTGGCCGCTCCTTCGTCCTCGCGCTGACCAACGCGCCGGGCTCGCCGGTCACCGAGGGCGCCGACCTGGTGGTCCCGATGCTGGCCGGCGAGGAGCGCGGCGGCGTGGCCTGTCGGACCTTCCAGCACACCCTCGCCCTGCTCCTGGCACTCGGAAACCGCCTCACCGCCTCCGGCGGGGACTCACCCGCACTGCTCCGCCGTACGGCCGAGGCCACCGCCGATCTGCTGGAGCGCCGCGACGAGTGGCTGGAGCCGGCGGCGGCACTGCTCGACGGCCCGCACGGCGTCTACACGATCGCCCCCGCCGAGCACCTGTCCTCCGCCGAGCAGTCGGCCCTGATGTTCCGGGAGGGGCCGCGCAGGGCGGCCGACGCGTGCGAGACCGGCGACTGGGCCCACGTGGACGTCTACCTCACCAAGACCCTGGACTACCGCGCCATCCTGTTCCCCGGTTCTCGCTACGACGAGCAGGCCATGGACTGGATCCGGCAGCGCGGCTCCACGGTCCTGGCCGTCGGCGGCGACCTCCCCGGCGCCAAGGCCGCCGTCCGCTACCGCCACGACGACGACCCCGACGTGGCGCTCCTGACCGAGACCCTGGTGGCCGAGCTCGTCGCCGCCAGGTGGTGGCTCGCCCCGAGCTGACCCGCCCACAGCGGGCCCACGACGGGCCTCAGATCTGGTCGAGGCCGCTGAGGACGCGTTCGAGGAGGTCGGGACCGGGACCCGCCGCGTCGACCTTGGGGTGGTGGATCCGCACCAGGCCCTCGGACTCCATGTCGGAGACCAGGACGCGGGTCACGCCGAGAGGGACGCCGAGGAGGGCGGAGATCTCCGCGACCGAGCGGACCCGGCGGCACAGATCGCTGATGAGGCGGTACTCCCGGATGTAGGACAGGCCGAGCTGGGCCGGGGTCGAGGTCGAGACCATCGCCTCCATGGCGAGCTTGGCGCTCGGCACGATCCGCCCTCCGGTCACGGCGTACATCCGGACCAGCGAGCTCTCCTCCTCGACCGGTTCGCCGTACTCCGGCTCGTACCCGAAGCGCCCGTCCTGCCCACCGTCGGAGTTGTCGGCCCGCACGGCTACCGGTCCTGGTCCGGGAGCTCGTTGCGCGCCCTGCGCACGCCCTGCTGGAAGCTCGACATCCGTTCGCGGAGCCGCTCTGCCGAGACCGGGAGCGCGCCCGGCCCCGGGTCAGGGTTCGGCTGTGACCGCGCGAGCGGCGCCACCGAGCCGGGCACCAGGTTCGCCCTGGGGGTGCGTTTGGGCAGGCCGGCCCCGGTCGTACCGCCGTGTGCGGGTGCGCTCGCCGCCTGGGCTGCCTGCCAGCCCCCGTCACCGGGCGAGGACCACGGCTCGGGCTCGTCCCGGGGGCTCTCCGGAGCGGGATCGCCCGTGGCCGCACCGGTATCTCTGGAGGCGGTGTTCCTGAACCAGGCGGACTCGACCGAGGCGAAGATCGGCAGGAAGTCGTCCTGTTTCGCTGGCGGCGAGGTCCCCACCCTGGGCAACGGCCCTGTCTCGTCCGCCCGGGCCGGACGGGGAAGGGAGTCGAGCGGGCCGGGGTGCGGCGCCGGGAACTCCCCCTGCGGGCGGGACCGCTCCGGGGGCGGACTCCACACGCTCGGCGCGCTCGCGTCCGGCTGCCCGTCCCACGCGGGTGCGGGCCACGTCTGCGCGGGGGGCGCCGCGAGCACGGGAACCCTCGGGGGCAGGCCCTCGGCACCGGGCGGCCCCGCGCCGGGAGCCTGCGGGAACGACGGGCCGGCAAGGGGCGCGACGCCCGCGGGTAAGGCGGCGGGGAGCCGCGGGTAACCGACCTGCTGGGGCGCGGGGGGCGGCGTGACGAGGAGTGTCTCCGGGAGGAGGACCATCGCGGTCAGGCCGGTCCCCTGGGGGCGAAGCTGGACACGGATGCCGTGCTTGAGCGCGAGACGGCCGACCACGAACAGACCCATGTGGCGGGCGACCGAGGCGTCGGCGGCCTGCGGGTTGGCCAGCCGCCAGTTGGCCTGGGCGAGCTCGTCGAGCGTCATGCCGATGCCCTGGTCGGTCACCGAGATCATCACGCCTCCGCCCTCGATCCGGCTGCTGGACACCGTGACCCTGGTTTTCGTCTGCGAGAACGAGATGGCGTTCTCCACCAACTCGGCCAGCAGGTGGACCACGTCGCTCACCGCGGGGCCCGCGACGGCGACCTCCGACTGGACCCGGTTCGTCACCCGCTCGTAGTTCTCCACCTCCGACAGCGACGCCCTGACCACGTCCATCAGCTCGACAGGCTGCCTCCAGCGTCGCGCCACCTCCTGCCCGGCGAGGACGAGCAGGTTCTCGCTGTTGCGGCGCATGCGGGTGGCGAGGTGGTCGAGCTTGAACAGGTCCGCCAGCCGCTGGTCGTCGCGCTCGCCGCGCTCCAGCCGCTCGACCAGGCTGAGCTGGCGTTCCACCAGACTCTGGCTCCGCCGGGAGAGGTTGACGAACATCGCGTTCACCGTGTTGCGCAGCTTGGCCTCGTCGCCCGCCAGCCGCACCGCCTCCCTGAGCACCTCGTCGAACGCCCTGGCGACCTCACCGATCTCGTCTCGGGAGAGCACCCCGATCGGCGGCACGTCCGCGACGACCTCCCCCTCGCGCGACTCGCGGATCCGCTGGACGTACGCGGGCAGCCGCTCCCCGGCGACCTCCAGTGCCTCCCCGCGCAGCCGCCGTAGCGGGCTGACCAGCGAGCGCGCCACCCAGATGGTGATCACCAGCACGAGCGCCAGCAGGGTGACGACGGCCATGGCGACCATCAGGGCGTGCCTCTGCTCGGCGTCACCGAGCTGCTGGCTGCGTAGCACGATGTCCCGGGCGTGCCGTTCCTCGACCCCGCGCATGTGGTCGACGACGACGGTGGCCGCGTCGTACCACTCCTTGGCGTCGTCCTTCTCCGCCAGGTCCAGCCCTTTCAGCGAGATGCCGGAGGCCGCGCGGAGCAGGACCAGCTCGCGGAGGGACTCGGCGCGGTCGGCGGCAGGGCCGTTGACCGCCTCGTCGAAGAGGCGGCGGTCCCGGCTTCCGGCCTCGGCGGCGAAGGTCTTCCTCTCGTTGCGCTCCGTGGAGAGCGCGCCGAGGAACTGCTCCATCTGCTCCTGCTCGAACCGCCCCGCCACCAGCACCACGGTCAGCAGCGCCCGCTGGAACGAGACCGCCTCCTTGGCGCGGGCGAGCGCGTCCAGGGCCAGGGCCTGGCCGAACAGGACGTCGTCGGCCGTGCCCTTGCCGAGCTCGTCGTGGAGGGAGATCAGATCGGCGATGACCAGGCTGTAGGCGGCGATGGCCGCGTCGGGCAGCAGCGTCGCCCCAAGAGCCTGGGTACGCAGCGGGGGGAGGTCGTCCAGACGGGTGATCGCGGCCTCGACCTCGTCCCGGGTACGGCCGCTCACCTCCCCGCCGAGCAGGGCGCCGCTCTCGCGAACGCGTATCACGACACCGTCGACCAGGTCCATCTGGGCCCGCACGTTCTCCACCCCGCTCGCGGGGCGGCCAAGGGCGATGAACCAGGCGGTGTGGTCACGTTCCTCGGCCAGTTCGTGGGTGAGCGCGCCGACGTGGCCGGAGAGCCGGGCGAGGTCGTTGATCCGCCGGTAGTCGCCCGAGGCACTCATCGAGGCGAACACCTGGACCCCGCCGAGCAGCACCGCGGCGATCGTGGGCACCAGGATGAGCGCGACAAGGCGCCGACGCACCCGCCAGTTCCGCGGGCGTAGGCCGCTGCCCGCGTCTTGGATCCTCTGTGTGCTCACCGAACGCTGCCTCTCGGTGGATGAACCCCTGGTCGAATTTCCCGCGGTTCCCGGCAATTCGAGCACACCTCGACCTACGGGGCCAAGCGAACACAGCTCAATAAATGCGTATTTCTAGTGAAGTGGTGACTAGAACCTGGAGCCCCAGCTGCGACTGGAACATCAGTTTCAGTCGCCCGAATACCCTTATTACGCATTTCCCGGCTTACCTGGTCGCTCACATCGTTCCATTCGGCGGTTCAGCAGCGCTGAACGGAAACACGCCGTCCCCGGAAGATCGCAACATTGTCAACTTCTCGGCCCTGGGGGCCGAGCTTGCAGCTCCTCGCGGTCGATGGATTCGACGGTTCAGGCCGCGTCGTCGGCAGCGTGACACACTGCCCGGCGACCGATGTTGATCGCCGCGAAATAATCAGCAGGGCCGGCGAGCCCGCATCCGGGTGGGTCCGTGGTCCGCGGCCACCCCACTCGGATGCGGCGAGGGCTACACAGACGTGCCGTAGGCCGCGCGGACCCGCAGAACGTGCTCGACCAGAGTGATCAGCGTGCCCTTGACGGAGTCCCGGGAGCGGGCGTCGGTCCGCACGACCGGGATGTGCGGGGCCAGCGTCAGAGCCTCGCGCACCTCGTCCTCGTTGTGCGGGAACTCTCCGTTCCAGCCGTTGATGCCGACCAGGAAGGGGAGCTTGGCCTCCTCGAAGTAGTCGATCGCCGGAAAGCCGTCGGCCAGCCGCCGGGTGTCGATCAGGACCACCGCGCCGATCGCGCCGCGGACCAGGTCGTCCCACATGAACCAGAACCGGTGCTGGCCGGGCGTGCCGAACAGATACAGGATCAGGTCGCGGTCCAGCGAAAGACGACCGAAGTCCATCGCGACCGTGGTGGTGGTCTTGTTCGGAGTCAGCCCCAGGTCGTCGATCCCGGCGCTGGCGTCGGTCATCACCGCCTCCGTGGTCAGCGGCAGGATTTCCGACACCGCCCCCACGAACGTGGTCTTGCCGACACCGAACCCGCCCGCGACAACGATTTTCGTTGACGTCAGGCCACCCTGGCTAGAGCCTGCGAAGTCCACTGAGAACCCTTTCGAGCATGTTGAGATCCGGTTGTCCCTCATTAAGACGCGGCTGATGGATGCGGACGAAGCCCTCGTCGACCATATCCGCCACCAGAACGCGGGCCACGCCGAGCGGGACCTTCAGCAGAGCCGAGATCTCAGCCACAGAGCGGTACGAGCGACAGAGCCTGATGATCGCATCCTGCTCGGGGGTGAGCAGAGCCAGGTCCTCCTCCATGATGAAGGAAGAGGAGACCAACGTCTCCATGGCCAGGTGGAAACGGGGCTCCGACCTGCCACCGGTGACGGTGTACGGACGGAACAGCGGCTCGTCGTCCTCGCTTCCGTCAAACCCCCGCACTGACCCCTCCCCTGAACAAACCCGGCACGGCCCCGGTCACTACCGACCCCGAAGGGACTGTAGCTCGGCGCGGAGCGCGGGGGTGAGCACCTGACCGGCCCGCTCGACGAGCAGGGTCATCTGGTACGCCACCAGACCCATGTCGCAGTCGGAGGAGGCCAGCACGGCGAGCGCGGAACCGTCGCTGATCGCCATGACCAGCAACAGACCGCGCTCCATCTCGACCACGGTCTGGGTGACCGTACCTCCGTCGAACACCCGGGAGGCCCCCACGGTCAGGCTGAGCAGACCCGCGGCGACCGCGGCGAGCTGGTCGGCCCTGTCGGCCGGAAATCCCTCCGAACTGGCGATTCTCAGCCCGTCGGCGGAGACGCACACCGCGTGCGCGACACCGGGCGTGCCGCGGACGAACTCGGTGATCAGCCAGTCGAACCTGCGTGCCTCATGACTCAGGGTCGTCACGAGCCATCCTCCTTGTCGGTAAGGCTCCTGGTAGTGGTGTCGGCTACTTCGGCGCGACCTCGTCGCACCCCCTGCTGGAAACTCGTCAGACGGTTGCGCACCCTGTCCGGGGACATGGACGGCGCCGGACCGGACAGCGTGGGAGCGGCCGTACCCGGTACGAGATTCGCCCGGGGAGTGCGCTTGGGCAGACCCGCAGCGGTGATCCCGCCGAGGGTGGGGTCGCTCACCGCCTGGGCGGCCCGCCAGCCGGCGTCGGACGGGGTGTTCCAGCCGTCCGGGTCGCCCGACGTCGCGGATCGCTCCGCCTCCGCCCCCACCGAGGGGGAGACCGGCTCGTGAGCCGCCTGGTGGACCGGTACACCCGCCGGTGGTGTGGACTGCTCGCCGGACGTGCTCGCCGGCGCAAGGGGGGCGGGCGTCCCGCCTTCCGCCGGATCTTCCGCCCGGCGGAACCAGGCCGACTCGACCGAGGCGAAGATGGGCAGGTACTCCTCCTGCTCGGCTTCGAGCGGGGAGACGCCCACCGTGGGCATCGCCCCCGCCGGATTCTCGTACCCGTACTCGTACTCGTACTCGTATGAGGACTCACCCCATGAGGAGATTCCCTGGGTGGGGACACCCCCGCCGCCTTTCGGCCCGCCGACCTGGCGCTTGGGCAGTGGCGCGCCACCTGCCGGAGCACCGGACGAGTCCGCCTGACCTGCGGAGGCCTGCCGTTCCGCGGCGAAGTGGTCACCGGGCAGCGAGGTCGAGCCGAACGAGGGTGCGTCCGGGGTGGACGCCTGCCCGAACGAATCCCGCCCGAACGAGGAATGCTCGAACGAATCCTGCCCGTACGAGGGTTGCTGGACAGGCGGGCGACCGATGGGCGCCTGGGCGGAGAAGTCCCCCGAGGCCGCCTGCTCCGCCCCCCAGGAGTCCGCCCCCCAGGAGGGGGTCCGCACCGGCTGGTCCTCCTGAGCGACGAGTTCCGGCGGGAGCAGCACCATGGCGACGAGGCCGCCGCCCTCCTGCGGGCGCAGCTGCACCCGGATGCCGTGCCGCAAGGCCAGGCGGCCGACCACGAACAGGCCCATCCGCCGCGACACCGAGACATCGACCACGGGCGGCTCCGCCAGCCTGCGGTTCGCCTCGACCAGTTCCTCGTGAGTCATGCCGATGCCCGGGTCGCTGATCGCGAGCAGCGCGCCGCCGCCCTCGATCGCACTGCTGGAGACCACGACCCGGCTGGCCCGGGGGGAGAACTGGATGGCGTTCTCCACCAGCTCGGCGACCAGGTGCACGATGTCGTTGGCGGCGCTGCCCGCGACCGAGATCGTACGGTGCACCCTGACCTGGACCCGATCGTAGTCCTCGACCTCCGACAGGGAGGCGCGCACGACGTCGACGAGCTTGGCCGGCTTGCTGCGCCTGCGGGGCGGCTCGTGACCGGCGAGGACCAGGAGGTTCTCGGAGTTGCGCCGCATGCGGGTGGCCAGGTGGTCGAGCCTGAACAGGTCGGCCAGGCGGTTTCCGTCCTCCTCGCCCTTCTCCAGGCCGTCGATCAGCGAGATCTGCCGCTCGACCAGGGTCTGCGTGCGACGCGACAGGTTGACGAACATCGCGCTGACGTTGGAGCGGAGCTCGGACTCCTCGGCGGCCAGGCGAACGGCCTGCCGGTGGACCTCGTCGAAGGCCTTGGCCACCTCGCCGATCTCGTCGGTGCTCTCGACCGGGATGGGGGCGATCTCGGGTGTCCTGGTGTCGCCGGAGACCCGTAGCCGTTGCACCACCTCGGGAAGCCTGAAGCCCGCGACCTCCAGCGCCTCGGCTCGCAGGCGGCGCAGCGGCGTCACCATCGAGCGGGCGATGACCACCGTGAGGCCGAGCACCAGCAGGAGCAGGATCAGGATCAGGGCGGACGTGATGATCGCGTTGCGCTGCTCGGTGTCCTCCAGCATCCGGGCCCTGGCGACCACGTCATCGGCGACCCTGGTCTCGACCTTCCGCATCAGGTCGAGGACCGCGGTGTTGTCCGAGAACCACTGCTTGACATCGTTGGAACCCGACAGCAACCGTCCGGTGTGCCGGGGGTCGCCGGCGAGCACGATCGCTCTGGACTTGGTCAGCTCGGCCCGGTACACCCTCTCGTCGATCATGGCGCTGGCGAGGAGCTGGCCGTTGGCCGGGCTCGCCTCGACGCTGAAGTCCGCCTCGAACTCGTTCATGCGGGAACGGGAGGCGATGAACTTCTCGATCTCCTGCGGGTTGATCAGCGAGGGCGCGTAGTAACCGGCCAGCAGGCGGGCGCGCTGCTTGGAGACCTCCTCCTTGGCATACGCCAGGGCACTGAGCGCGCGGGTGTTGCCGATGATCTCCGAATCGTCGCTGACCAGCGTGAGCTCCTCGTGGAGCTTGAGCAACGGGGCGATCATGTGGCTGTAACGTTCCACCCGGGTCGTGCCCGGCAGGCGGCGCAGCTCGGGAAGGCCTTCCAGCTGGTAGGCGACGTTCCTGGCCGCCTCGACGGCTCGGGGGCCGTAGGAGTCGTCGATCGCCTGGACCTCCACCTGCACCTTCTTGGCCAGTGCGTCGACCACCTTCCGCTGGGCCTCCTCGCTCTCCTTCAACCCCTTGTCCGAAGGCTGGAACGATGCCCAGGCACCTCTGTCACGTTCCAACCCGAGCGCCTGGGCCAGATCCCGAAGACCGCCGGAGTACTCCGCCGCGGCGGCGGTCCGCTGGTATCCGGCGACGCTGTCGACGGAGGCCACCACGCGCGTGCCCGCGAGCACGACACCCACTGTGGTCGGCACCAGGATCAGAGCCGTCAGACGCGAACGGACACGCCAGTTCTTCAGGCCGAACCGGGCGGCAGGCCGCTTGCCACGGTCGGGTGCCGAAGCACTCCCGTTATCGGATGTCGCCGTCGCCACAGATCTCGCTACCCCTCAATCACGACACAGATGAACAACATCAGACCACAAGGTCACGTGAAAGAATCGACAAAACCGACATATCGCCTTTAATCGTTACGAAGGCGACGAGGGGGCGATCATCCGCGGCTACCGCAGGGCAGCCAGCACCTGGTCCCGTATCTGAGCTCGCTGGACCTCGTCGGTCAGCGGACGGCCGGCTCTGTCGACCACGTAGAAGACGTCCACCGCCTCTGCGCCGAGAGTCTCCACACGGGCAGCCCGTACGTCAAGGCCACATTCACCAAACGCTCTACCAATCCGCCACAAAAGTCCCGGGCGGTCATGGGCGCGCACCTCGATGACCGTCGCGGTGTTCGACGCGTCGTCCACCAGGTTCACCCTGGGCGGCGCCACCGGCACCCGGGCCGGGCGCATCGACCTGCTCCTCCTGGCGAGGCGCTGCTCGATGTCGAGGCGGCCGGCCAGGACCAGCCGCAGGTCGGCCTCCAGCGTCGCGGGGTCGGGCGGCGAGCCGTACTCGGGAACGACCGAGAACTCGATCACGGCGGTCGCCCCCGCCGAGGCCGCCGACGCGGCACGCACCACCATCCGATGCGCGGCCAGCACCCCGGCCGCACGCCAGAGCAGCCCGGCGCGGTCCGGCGCGACCACGGTGACCGCTCCCCCGTTGATCCGCACGGCGCCTCCGCCGTGTCGGGCCAGGGACGCCTGCTCCACCGAGAGCGAGGGCGCGGGCCGCAGCGGGGTGCCGGAGAGCGCCGAACGGACCCGGCGTACCAGATCGGTGACCAGTGAGGCCTTCCACGAGTTCCAGGCGGCGGGCCCGGTGGCGTGGCCGTCGGCCACGGCGAGGGCCGCCAGCAGTTCGAGGACCTCGCGCGTGCCGACGGCCTCGGCCACCCGGGAGATGGTCACCGGGTCGTCCAGGTCGCGGCGGGTGGCCGTCTCGGGCAGCAGGAGGTGATGGCGGACCACGGTCTCCAGGGTGTCGACGTCCGCCGGGGGCAGGCCCATCCGGGTCCCGATGTCGCGGGCGACGACGGCGCCGGTGGTGGAGTGGTCGCCGGGGTATCCCTTACCGATGTCGTGCAGAAGCGCCGATATGAGCAGCAGGTCGGGCCGGGAGACCTCACGGGTGAACGAGGCGGCCCCGGCGGCGGCCTCGATCAGATGCCGGTCGACCGTGTAGCGGTGCACCGGGTTGCGCTGCGGGCGGTGTCGCACCCGCTCCCAGTCGGGCAGCAGGCGGACCAGCATCCCCGCCTGGTCCAGCTCCTCCCAGACCGGCACGGCCGCACGCCCGGCGCCCAGCAGGGCCACCAGGGCATCGCGTGCCTCGTCCGGCCAGGGAACGGGGAGTGGCGGCGACTGGGCTGCCAGCGTGCTGACCGTGGCGGGCGCCAGCGGCAGCCCCGCCTCGGCCGCCGCGGCGGCGGCGCGCAGCACGAGGGTCGGGTCCTTGCGGGGGTTGACCCCGCGGGCCAGCACGACCTCTCCGCCGTGCTCGACGACGCCGTCGGCGAGCGGGCGGCGGCCACGGGGGGTGGGACCGGTCAACAGCCGGTCGACGGTCCGCCAGGTGGCGTCGAAGGCGTGCCCGATGGTCCTGGCGGCCTCGGCGAGCCTGCGCATCAGCGCCTCGGCGTCGAGCAGGCCGAGAATCCCGGCGACCGCGTCCTGCTCCTGGAGCACCAGCCGGTCGGCACCTCGGGCGGTCACCAGGTGCAGGCCGTGCCGGATGTCGAGCAGCAGCTCGTAGGCCTCGCGGACTCGCGGGCCGGGAGCCGAGGCGACCCAGGCCGCCGCCACGGCCTGCATCGCCTGCACATCACGGATGCCGCCGCGGGAGTCCTTGATGTCGGGTTCGAGCAGGAACGCCAGCTCCCCGCTCGCCTCCGCCCGCTTGTCCGCGGCATCGCGCAGCTCGCCCAGGCGGCGCCGGGAGTCGGCCCGCCACTCGGCGAGCACGACCTCGCGTACCGACCGCGTCAGCTCCTGGTCTCCCGCCACGTGCCGGGCCTGGATCAGCCCGAGGACCGCCTTGAGATCCTCCCTGGCCACCCTCGCCGCCTCGTCCACGGTCCGCACCGAATGGTCGAGGCCGATCCCGGAGTCCCAGATCGGATACCAGATGCGGTCGGCGATACGCGCCACATCATCTCGTCCGTCGTGGAGCAGGACCAGGTCGAGGTCACTGCCCGGCGCGAGCTCCGAGCGGCCCAGACTCCCGACCGCGACGAGCGCGACTCCGCTGAGGGCGCCGCGCTCGTCGTTTCTCGTCATTCCCCCGTTGTGCCCGTACGGCGTGCCGCAGGCGGTTCTGACCAGGTCCGTCAACCAGCGGTCGATGTCCGCGGCCCGTTCCTTACGGGCCGCGGCGTACGAGCGAGTGTCGCCTCTCACCGGTTAGAGCGCCTCAGGTCCGCGTTCCCCGGTGCGGACGCGGATCACCGTGTCCACAGGAACGGACCAGACCTTGCCGTCGCCGATCTTGCCGGTCTGCGCGGCCTTGACGATGACGTCGATGACGTCCTCGGCGTCGTCCTCCTCGGTGAGCACTTCGAGGCGGACCTTGGGCACCAGGTCGACCTGGTACTCGGCACCCCGGTAGACCTCGGTGTGGCCGCGCTGGCGGCCGTAGCCGCTGGCCTCGCTGACCGTCATGCCCTTGACCCCGAACTGCTCCAGGGCCGCCTTCACATCGTCCAGTTTGAACGGTTTGATGATCGCGGTGATGAGTCTCATGCGTCCACCTTCTTAGACGCCGGGGCGGAAACCGGACCGTTGACGGCCGCGACACCCGAGGAGTGGATGGTGCCGAGGTCGTAACCGGTCTCGGCGTGGGTGGTGATGTCGACGCCGGCGATCTCCTGCTCCTGGGTGATGCGGAAGCCCATCGTCTTGTCGATGATCTTCGCGATGATCCAGGAGACGATGAAGGAGTAGGCGCCGACCGCGACGGGACCGAGCACCTGCACGCCGAGCTGGGAGATCGGACCGCCGTAGAAGAGGCCCTTCTCCTGACCGTCGGCGAACGGGTAGGCGGCGACGAAGCCCAGCGCCACCGCGCCCACGACACCGCCGACCATGTGAACGCCGACCACGTCGAGGGAGTCGTCGTAGCCGAGCTTGTACTTCAGGCCGACCGCGTAGGCACAGGCGACACCGGCGAGCGCGCCGATCACGAACGCCGCCCAGGGGTCGACGAAACCACAGGCCGGGGTGATGGCGACCAGGCCGGAGACCGCACCGGAGGCGACACCGAGGGTAGTGGAGTGGCCGTCGCGGAGCTTCTCGACGAGGATCCAGGCGCCGGCCGCGACCGCGGTGGCGATCTGGGTGTTCATGAACGCCAGGCCGGTCGTGCCGTCGACGGCGAGCTCGGAGCCCGCGTTGAAGCCGAACCAGCCGAACCAGAGCAGGCCCGCGCCGAGGAGGACGAGCGTGAGGTTGTGCGGCCGCATCGGGTCCTTGCGCCAGCCGACACGCTTGCCGATCACGAGCGCGACCGCCAGGGCCGCGGCACCGGCATTGATGTGGACGACGGTGCCTCCGGCGAAGTCCTCGATGCCGAGGGTGCTCAGCCAGCCGCCGCCCCACACCCAGTGGGCCACGGGGAAGTAGACGACGGTCGCCCAGACGAGGGCGAAGACCACCCAGGCGCCGAACTTGACCCGGTCGGCGAGCGCGCCGCTGATCAGCGCGACCGTAATGATGGCGAAAGTCATCTGGAACGTCGAGAAGACCAGACTCGGCATACCGGTGCCGTCATCCTTGGTCGCCGTCTCGACCAGGCCGCTCAACCCGATGTTGTCGAGCCCGCCAATGATCTTGTTGAGGAATCCAGAGCCGTCCCCGACGGCGTCGAAGGCCAGCGAGTGACCGTAGAGAACCCAGGCGATCGTTACGACGATGATGCTGACCCACGACATCATCATCATGTTGAGAACGCTCTTCGCCCTGGTCATACCCCCGTAGAAGAAAGCGAGACCTGGCGTCATGAGCAGAACGAGTGCGGTGCTCGCGAGCATCCAGGCTGTGGAGCCGCTATCGATCTCCATGCGAAGCGACCCTCCTTCCAATTGGCGTTTTGCCGGTTTCACATGCAGTGGACGCTTCCAGGGCTCCGTCGACCGGCCGCGCACTGACGTTGCGCCACAGCGTGTTCTTCCGCCGTTTCAAGGCGCGACCCTGCGTGTTTCACATCTGTGAATCTCGGCCACACGATGTTTCCATCGAGTTTCGGACCGGGCATGTCTCGGCTTATCAATGACCCAAAAGATGCCCAGGTGGGCAACCACCCGGGCCTTCGGAGGGCCGCCGATGACCACGCGCATGACCGCCGCCACGCCCGCCATGTCCCCTCATCCGGGCGAACACGTTGAGCCGTACTCCCCACCCGGCGAAGGAACGAACTGATCGCTCCCACCACGACCCCCACCGCCGTTCACACCGCGCGACCCCAACCACCGTTCACGCCGCGCGCTCTCCTGCCGCCGTTCACTCTGCGCGCTCTCCTGCCGCCGTTCACGCTGCGGTGGGCGGGTGGTCCGGCCGGCCGTCTCACTCGCTGTCTGGTGATCCAGGCCTCCGGCCTGCTCGGGCGCTGTGGTCACGGACTCTTTTCACGCCGGCCGGACCACCCGCCCACCTCCGCTTGACAGGCTCCCGCCGTACGGACTGCGAGCCGTAATCGCTCACTCTCGGACCGCCCAATGACCCCTGCGCGGCTGAAGCAATCCGTACGAGATCGCTCGGCGCGAATCGCCGTAGCTGAAGCGTCGCTTTCGAAAGGAGCGCACGGCGAACCCCAGCCGGCCCCCGGTGTGAGCCCGATCCCCCCTCAACCCCCATGAAACCGCCCCGCCCCCGCCTCGGCCTAGCCCCATGCCCCCCTCGGCCCGGCCCCGCCCCCACACGCCTTCGGCCCAGCCCTGTCCCTGTCTCGGCCCGGCCCCGCGCTCCTTCCCGCAGTGGCGCTTCAGCTACGGCGCCTCGCCCGAACGGCCCCGCAGAGATCGCTTCAGCCACGCACAGGACACCGGACGGCCGGAAAGAAACCCGCTACGGCCCGCACGCCGTACGGCGAGACGGCGTGCAGCGGAGGTGGGCGGGCGTTCCGGGCGGCTTGGAAGAAGCCAGGAACCACAGCGCCCGAGCAGGCCGGAGGCCTGAACCACGGGACGGCAACTGAGACGGCCGCCCGGAACGCCCGCCCACCGCAGCGGACACAGCGCCAAAGCACCGCAGCGGACACAGAACCAAAGCACACCCAGAAAAACGATCCGGCACGCCCCACAGGGAGCGTGCCGGATCGCAGACGGCTCAGGCCGCCGTGGCCATCTTCCGCAGCCGGGCCAGGGCGTCGCGCTCGATGCGGCGGGCGCGGTCCCTGCCGATGCCATAGCGCTCGCCGACCTCGGTCAGCGTGTGCTCGCGGCCGTCCATCAGGCCGTAGCGCCAGCGGAGCATCTCGCGGGTCTGCCCCTCCAGCCCCGTCAACCACTCCTCCAGACGCTCGCGCTCAAGGACGTCCATCGCCTGCTGCTCGGGATCGGCCCACGTGTCGTCGGCGATCATGTCGCCGAGTTCGGTCTCGTCCTCGTCGCCCACGCCCAGTTGCAGGGAGACGGGGTCGGAGGCCCAGCGGCGGAGCTCGCGGACCCGCTCGATGGGCAGTTCGAGCACCGCCGCCAGGTCGGCGTCGGTCGGCTCGGCGTCGAACTCGGCCAGCATGTCCCGGCGGACCCGCATCAGCCTGGTCATCTGCTCACCCGCGTGGGTGGGCAGGCGGACCGGCCGGGCCTGCTCGTGGATGGCGCGCCCCACGGACTGCCGGATCCACCAGGTGGCATAAGTCGAGAACTTGTAACCGCGCCGGTAGTCGAACTTCTCAACCGCGCGAACCAGTCCCAGGTTTCCCTCCTGAACCAGATCGATCAGCGGCATTCCCCGCCCTGAATATTTGCGCGCGACGGCCACCACAAGACGTAGATTGGCCTGGATGAATTCATCCTTGGCCCTTCGTCCGGAAACAGCCAAACGCTCAAGCTCCTCATCGGCGGCGTCCGCGATCCGCGGCTCCGTCAACCCGCCGTCCAGCAACTGCTCAGCGAAGAGTCCCGCCTCGATCCGCTTGGCGAGTTCCACCTCTTCCTCCGCGGTGAGCAGGGGCACCCTGCCAATCTCTGCCAGGTAGGTTCCGAGCAGGTCCCTGTCAGAGACATGCTGATCCTGCGTCCGATTCCCCGTCGGCCTTGCCATTCGATGGCACCTCGCTCCGGCTGCTTATGACGTGTCCACCCGCTCGCTCAACGCCCCATGCGCGCGGACACGTCGCTTGACTTTTCAACGGCTGGATCAGAGCAAAGATTCCCTCAAGAAGTACGCCTGGAGAATGGTTCTGAACTCCTCCTCAGGGAGGATGCCTCCCGACGCCGCGACAAGGCCCACGGCTGCCCCCGGCAAAGAGGGCTAAACCAGACGGCGTCCCTCCTTCCACACCTGTGTCACCAGCGGCACCCCCGGCCGGTAGGCGAGATGGACGTACGTCGGGGCGTCCAGGATCACCAGATTCCCCCTGGTTCCCACGCGCAGTGTGCCGACGTCCCCGCGGCGCAACGCCCTGGCCCCGCCGTAGGTGGCCGCCCTGATCGCCTCCAGCGGCGTCATCCGCATCTCGCGGACCGCCAACGCCACGCAGAAGGGCATCGAGGAGGTGAAGGAGGAGCCCGGGTTGCAGTCGGTGGCCAGCGCGACCGTCACCCCGGCGTCCAGCAGGCGGCGGGCGTCCGGGTAGGGCGAGCGGGTGGAGAACTCCGCGCCGGGCAGCAGGGTGGCCACCACTCCCGCCGACGACAGCGCCGAGACGTCGTCGTCACTCAGATGGGTGCAGTGGTCGGCGGAGGCCGCACCCACCTCGGCGGCGATCCGAGCCCCGGGGCCCGCGCCCAGTTGGTTGGCGTGGATCCTCGGCAGCAGTCCCGCCTTCATCCCGGCGAGGAGGATCTCCCTGCTCTGGTCGGCGTCGAAGGCGCCGCGCTCGCAGAACACGTCGACCCACCGGGCGTGCGGCGCGCAGGCCTCCAGCATCTCCCCGGTGACCGTGCGGACGTACTCGTCGGCCGAGGAGGCGTCGGGGGGCACCACGTGCGCGCCCAGGTAGGTGGTCTCCTCGGTGAACCCCCGCGCGATCTCCAGGGACCTGCGCTCGTCCTCGACCGTGAGGCCGTAACCACTCTTGATCTCCACCGTGGTCGTCCCCTGGGCGAGCATCTCCGCGACCAGGGCGGCGGTGAGCGTCACGAGTTCGGCGTCGGAGGCGGCGCGGGTGGCCGACACCGTGGTGCGGATGCCACCGGCCGTGTAGGGCAGGCCCGCCATGCGGGCGGCGAACTCGGCCGTGCGGTCGCCCGCGAAGACGAGGTGGGCGTGGCTGTCGACGAACCCAGGGATCACGCAGCGCCCGTCCACGTCCACCCGCTCGTCGGCGCAGGGAGCCGCACCGGCGGGCCCCGCCCACACCACCTCGCCGTCCTGCACCACCAGTGCCGCGTCCTCGATCTCCTCCCGCGCCGGATCGCCCGTGTAGAGCAGTCCGATGCGATCGAAGAGGGTGCTCCTCACCTGCCGGTCCTCGCTCGTCATACCGACCTCCCCGCTCGTGCCTCGATGATCGCCTGGGTGAGCATGCCGCCCACGTCACCGAGTACGTGCCTGCCCTCGGTGACCACGCGACGGCCCCCCGACACCACGGAGTGCACGTCGGCGGCCGTGGCGGCGAACACGACGGTCTCGGCCAGGTGCGCCGGGGAGGCGCCCGCCGTACGGACCGAGTCCAGGCGCACCGACACCAGGTCGGCCCACGCGCCGGGGACGAGCATGCCCGCGCAGGCGAAGCCGAGCGAGTCGTGTCCCGCCGCCGTGGCGGCGTGCAGGAGCTCGGCGGCCGACCAGTGGCCGCGCCGCTCGGTGGCCAGCCGCTCGTCCAGTTCGACCGCGCGGGCCTCCTCGAACAGGTCGACGACCGCGTGACTGTCCGAGCCGAGCGTGATGGGCGCCCCCGCGTCGAACAGCGCCCTGGCCGGCCCGATGCCGTCGGCGAGGTCGCGCTCGGTCGTGGGGCACATGCACACGCGCGTGCCGGAGCCGCCGAGCAGCGCGACGTCCACGTCCGACAGGTGTGTGGCGTGCACGGCGGTCGAGCGGGGGCCGAGCGCGCCGTGCGCCTCCAGCAGCTGGACCGGGCTCGCGGAGTACGCCTCCACGCAGGCGGTGTTCTCCGCCCGTTGCTCGGAGACATGGGCGTGGAGCGGGACCGCGTGGTGGCGGGAGAACTCGGCGACCACGGGGATCTGCTCGGGCCTGACCGCACGGACCGAGTGCACGGCCACACCGATCTCCACGTCCGGATCGCCCCGGTAGTGGGTCGTGAGCGCCTCCGCCCGTGCCGCCCACCCGTCGGCGTCGCCGTCACCGAACCGCAGTTGGACACCGCTCAGCGGGGTGCCGACGCCACCGGTCAGGTAACAGGCGTCCAGCAGCGCGATGCGCAGCCCCGCCTCGCGCGCCGCCTGGACGAGCACGTGGCCCATGGTGTTCGGGTCGTCGTAGCGCCTGCCGCCCGGACCGTGGTGCAGGTAGTGGAACTCCCCGACACAGGTGATGCCGGCCAGCGCCATCTCGGCGAACGCGGCCCTGGCGAGTCTGAGATAGGAGTCGGGGTCGAGGGTCTCCGCAACCTCGTACATCTGCTCGCGCCAGGTCCAGAAACTGCCCTTCTCCCGTTGCGTCACCCCGCGCAGGGCGCGGTGGAAGGCGTGGGAGTGCGCGTTGGCCAAGCCGGGGATGGTCAGCCCGGCCAGCCGGACGGCTCCGCCGGGCGGGGTCGCCACACCGGTGACGATCTCGGAGATCACCGTGTCGTGGACCCTGACGAGCACTCCCGCGACGGCCTCGCCCGGTGGCAGCCAGGCCAGCTCGCACCAGTAGTTCAGCTCGCGCACAGGTCCTCCAAGGCCGCGGCGAGAACGGTGACCCCCGCGTGGCAGTCGGCCGTCTCCGCGTGTTCGTCCGGAGAGTGAGAGATGCCCGTCGGATTGCGGACGAACACCATCGCGCTGGGCACGCCCGCGGACGCGAGAATGCCCGCGTCGTGTCCGGCCCCGGTCGGCAGGACGGGGGCGCCCCCGGCGGCGGCGGCGACCCGCTCGCGCAGGACCGCGTCGAAGTCGACGACCGGGGTCCACGACTCGACGGTGACCTCGGCACCGGAGAACTCGGTCAGCTCGGCGACCAGCGCCCTGACCGCGTCCTCGTCCCCGCCCCTGGCATCCAGCCAGGCGCTGACCAGTCCGGGGATGGCGTTGGCGTTGTTGGGCGACACGCGCATCCTGCCGAAGGTGGCGACCACACCGCCGCGCTCGGCGGCCTGGCGGGCGTGGAGCACGGTACGGGCGAAGGGCAGCATCGGGTCGTCGCGGTCGGCCAGCCTGGTGGTGCCGGCGTGGTTGGCCTGGCCGTGGAAGTCGAACCGCCAGCGGCCGTGCGGCCAGATGGCCGAGGCGACGCCGACCGGCGCGTCCCGGTGGACCAGGTCCTTGCCCTGCTCGACATGGAGCTCGACGAAGACCCCGACATGCCGCAGGGTCTCCTCGTCCCGGCCCAGGGCGCCCGGGTCGCGTCCGGCCCCGCGCAGTACCTCGGCCAGCGAGTCGCCCTCGTCGTCGGTCAGGGCGCGCGCCCTGTCCGGGTCCAGGATTCCGGTCAGCAGGCGGGAGCCGACGCACGGGACGCCGAACCTGGCGCCCTCCTCGTCGCTGAAGCAGGCGATCCCCAGGGGGCGCGCGGGCCGGAAGTCCCTGGCCCGCAGCAGGTCGAGGGCGGCGAAGGCCGACACGACTCCCAGGGGGCCGTCGAAGGCGCCGCCCTGCCGTACCGAGTCGAGGTGGCTGCCGGTGACCACGCCCGGCCGCACCGACGGGTCACCCCACCAGGCCCACAGATTACCGTTACGGTCCTCCCTCAGGTCGAGGCCGCGCCTGGCCGCCTCCTGTCCGAACCAGCGCCGAAGCTCCAGATCCGCCGGCGACCACGCGTCTCGCAGGTAGCCCCGGGTCCGGCCATCACGTCCGAGGTGCTCGATGGCACCCCACATCTCGTCGAACACCCTCCCATTATGTGAATGATCCCATTCATTGGCGAGTCCGCCGCACCTTCACCCGATTCCCTGTCCCGCGGAGCCGCTCCGCCTCGCCGGGCGAGAAGCCGTACGGCCCCCTCAGTTCAGGGGGCCTGCGGCGGGACGAACGGTGATCTCGGTGACGTGGGCGTCGGGTGACGCGGTCAGGGCCGCCTGCACCACCCTGGCCACCGAGTCTGCGTTCAGGTACCTCTCCGGCTGGTAGGGACCGCCCTCTCGGACCCGTACCTCACGCTGCATGTCGGTGTCGACCCGTCCGGGGTAGATCGTCGTCACTCGAAACTCCGGCTCCTCCAGGCGGAGCGCGTCGGCGAAGGCGCGCAGCGCGAACTTGCTCGCCGAGTAGGAACCCCAACCAGCGCTGGCCCGCTGTCCGGAGCCGGAGTTGATCAGCACCACGTGACCGCGCCCCGCGCGCAGGGCGGGCAGCAGCAGCCGGGTCAGCTCGACCACCGCGATCACGTTGACCTCCATGGTGTGCCGCCACACCTCGGCCGGGGTCTCCTCCACCCGCCCCAGGTGCAGCACGCCCGCGCTGTGCACCAGCACGTCGAGCCGGTCGATGGCGGCGACGTCGGCCTCCGTGACGGTGGTGAGCTCCACCGGCCAGGGCCGCGCGCCGGGCAGGGCGGAGGCCATCTCGGCCAGCGCCTCGGGGTCGCGGCCGCCGAGCAGCAGGTCATGGGTGGGGGCCAGGGCGCGGGCGATCGCGGCGCCGACCCCTCGCGAGGCACCGGTGACCAGTGCGGTCGGACGTACAGGCATGTCGATCACCTTACTCGGGCTGGAAGACCTCCGGCCGGGGGCGCTCCAGCGTCACGGCGACGGTGTTCTCGCGCGGGTAGCGGAAGTCGTTCGGGCGGACCGTGACCGCGTCGGCCGCGGCCTCCACGATCACGCAGCGGTACCACTCACCGTCCTCCAGGAACCGCCAGGGCCTCATCAGCACCTCCAGCCCGGACCGGTGCACCTTCTCCAGCGCCTCCTCCTCCGAGCGCGACGCCCCGAGCGGGTAACCGAACACGGTCAGTGGCTCCCAGTCCTCGCCATCGGAGCGGATGAAACCCATAAGGGCGCCGTCGTCGTCACGCCTGATCTCTCGCATGTTTGACAGCATATACAAATTTTAATAAAAATTTGTATATGTCCTCCACTCGTGTTCTACTGCTCGGCGTGTTGCTCGACAATCCACTGCACGGCTATGAGGTACGGCGCCGCCTCGAACTGTGGGGCGCCGACAACTGGGCCAACGTGGCCTACGGCTCGATCTACCACGGCCTGGCCAAGATGGCGGAGGAGGGGCTGCTGGAGATCATCGAGCAGGGCAGGGGGGGCAAGACGGTCTACGGCATCACCGAGGCCGGACGGGCCGACTTCCAGCAACAACTGATGAACAGCTGGTGGTTCGTGAAGCCGATCGTCGACCCCTTCCAGGTCGCGCTCACCTTCATGGACCGGCTCTCCCCGGTCGATCTGGTCAATGCCATGGAGACGAGGGCCGAGCAGTTGCGGGCGTCCATCTCGATGATGCGGCGGGCCCTGGGCGGCAAGCAGGGCTACGGAGCCCCCCGGCACATCGACGAGTGCCTCCGGCTCAACATCCACCAGTTCCAGGCGCAGCTCGACTGGATCGAAGAGTCGGTCGCGAAGGTCAAGGACGGCGACCTGCCCTGATCCGCCCCCTCACGCCGAACCCTCTCACGGAGGGACCCGCTCTCCGCAAACCCCGTTGAGCCTTCCCGGCACCCCCGAAACGGAGAAAAATGATCATCGAAGCGCACGACCTGCGCAAGACCTTCACCGCCCGGCGAGGGCGCGGCAGGACCGAGCAGGTCGAGGCGGTGAGAGGGGTCGATCTGTCCGTCGCCGAGGGCGAGATCTTCGCCGTGCTCGGCCCGAACGGCGCCGGCAAGACCACCACCGTCAGGATGCTCACCACTCTCGTCGCCCCCACCTCGGGCAGCGCCCGGGTGGCCGGCCACGACGTGACCGCCGAGGCGGCCAGGGTACGGGAGAAGATCGGCTACGTCGGCCAGGCGGGCGGCGTGAACGAGAACGCCCTCGGCCGCGGCGAGCTGATCCTGGCCGCCCGGATCGGCGGCATGTCCCGCGCCGACGCCGGGGCGCGGAGCGAGGAACTGCTCACCGCCCTCGATCTGACCGAGGTCGCCGACCGGCCCGTCAGAACGCTGTCCGGCGGCCAGAAGCGGCGCGTGGCCCTGGCCGTCGGCCTGGTCAACCGCCCTCGGCTGCTCTTCCTCGACGAACCCACCACCGGTCTGGACCCGCAGAACCGCGCCCGCCTGTGGGAGGAGGTCCGCGCCCTGCGCGAGCGGGGCACCAGCGTGCTGCTGACCACCCACTACCTGGAGGAGGCCGACGCCCTCTGCGACCGGCTGGCCATCATCGACCACGGCAGGGTCGTCGCCGAGGGCACTCCGGCCGACCTCAAGAAGGAGATCGCAGGAGACGTCGTCACGCTCCGCCTGGACCGGGCCTTCGAGGCACGAAGACTCCTCACCTCCGAGCCCTACATCAAGGAGGTCCACGAGGAGGAGAGCGTGCTGCGCGCCTACCTCGACGACGGCGAGCACAACCTGCCCCACCTGCTCCGCACCCTTGAGGGCGGCGGGCTGCCGATCCGGTCGATCTCCCTTGACCGCGCCACGCTCGACGACGTCTTCCTGCGCCACACCGGCCGCTCCCTGCGCGACGCGGCCTGACCGACGCCCCTTCGAACCGACAAGGACCCCCCGTGTTCCGACACACCATGCTGTTCCTGGGCCAGGAGCTCGGGCAGACGCTGCGCAACCCTGTCTGGCCGCTGTTCGGCCTGCTGCAGCCCATCCTGTACCTGCTGCTCTTCGCGCCGCTGGTGGCCAACACCGGCGTCGGCGGTGGCACGGGCGACACGCTGCGGATGTTCACACCGGGCGTGATGATGATGGTCGCCCTGTTCGGCTCGCTCTTCGTGGGCTTCGGCATGATCGGCGAGATCCGCAACGGCTACCTGGAAAGGCTCGCGGTCAGCCAGGCATGGCGCCCCGCGATCGTGCTGGGGCGCACCCTGCGCGACATGATCGTGCTGGTCGTCCAAGCCCTGCTGGTGATCGCGCTGGCCACGCTGATGGGCATGCGGGCCAGCCTCCCCGGGCTGGCGGTGATGCTGCTGCTCATGGCGGCCACCGGCCTGCTGGCCTCGGGGCTCTCCTACGGCACGGCCCTCGCGCTGCGCGACGAGAACGGCATGTCGCAGATCATGCAGTTCTTCGCGGTGCCGCTGATCCTGCTCACCGGCATCATGCTGCCGATGTCGCTGGCCCCCGGCTGGATGCAGGCCGTCGCGCAGTTCAACCCGCTCTACCACGCGGTCGAGGCCGGCCGGGCGCTGTTCGACGGCGACTTCTCCGACGGCTCCATCCCGCTGGCCTTCGGTCTCATCCTGGCCCTGTCCGCGATCAGCCTGCGCTGGTCGGTCGGCTCGATGAACCGGATCGCCGGTTAGCTCCGCGGCTTTTCACCGGCCTCGGCGGAACCGGCGGCCGGATGCTCCCGCTCTCGCCCGGGCACGAATGTCAGCCGAACCGTTCGGTGAAGACCCCCGCCTGGTCGGTCATCCGTTCGTACTCCTCCAGCCGGGCCTGCGTGCGCAGCGGCGCCGCGTCCGCCATGGCCTCCACCAGCACCATGGCCAGGGCCAGTGGCGCCGCGTGCGAGTCGAAGACCAGCCGTTCGCCGACGGGGGCGGCCAGGACCGCGTCGGCCTCGAAGGGCACGTCCCGCCGGTCGGTGATCACCGCCGTACGCAGGCCCAGGTCCCGGGCGCCACGCAGCGCCTGCAGGGCCTCGGCCGGGTAGCGGGGCAGGATCACCGCGACCAGCCAGCTCGCCCCCGCGCGGCGCGCCGCGTACAGGCCGTCGGCCAGCTCGGAACCGCCGTGGGTCAGCAGGCGGACGTCAGGGTGGATCCGGCGCGCGAAGTAGGCGAACGTGGTGGCCAGCCCGCTCGACACCCGCAGGCCCACCACCGGCAGAGGCTCGCATCCCGCCAGCTTGGCACCCAGCTCCGAGATGTCGGAGGGGTCGCCCAGCGCGTCGCGTACGCTCCGCAGGTTGTCGATCTCCACATCTATCGCCGCCTGCAGGTCGTTGGCCCGCGACGGCCTCCGCCCGCCCACGACGAGGGGCCGCAGCGCCTGTCTGAGCTCGGGATATCCCGTGAAACCGAGCACCATCGCGAACCTCGTCACCGACGGCTGGCTGACCCCCGCCCGCTCGGCCAGCTCCACGCTGGACAGGAAGATGGCCTCGGACAGGTGGTCGCCCAGGTAGCGCGCGATCCGCCGCTGCACCGGCGACAGCCGCCGCCCCTCCAGAAGCTGATCGAGTCCGTCCCCCACGCCCTCTCCAACCGCTCGACACTCCACGAGCATTCCCCTCCCCACCCCGCCCCGCTGTAGTTCATACACCCGGGCGGGGCGGGGGTGAGCGGCGCCGGCAGGATTCACCCCCGGGATCGGGACACGGGGGGCGGATCGGTGCGGGTATCTCCCGATCTGGACCGGCGCGCCCCGGCCGGAGCCCGAGCGTCCGGCCGGGACCCGCGCCTCCGGTCAGGATTCGCGCATCGGGATGCGGACGTCTCGCTCCTCGGCCACGGCGACGGCCTCGTCGTAGCCGGCGTCGGCGTGACGGATGACCCCCATGCCCGGGTCGTTGGTGAGCACCCGGTTGAGCTTCTCGGCACCGAGCCTGGTGCCGTCGGCGACGGTGACCTGGCCGGCGTGGATGGAGCGGCCGATGCCGACACCGCCGCCGTGGTGGATGGAGACCCACGCGGCACCGGAGGCGACGTTGAGCATGGCGTTCAGCAGCGGCCAGTCGGCGATCGCGTCGGAGCCGTCGGCCATGCCCTCGGTCTCCCGGTACGGGCTCGCCACACTGCCGCAGTCGAGGTGGTCGCGGCCGATCACCAGCGGAGCCTCGATCTCTCCCGAGGCCACCATGTCGTTGAACCGCTCCCCGGCCAGGTGGCGCTCCCCGTATCCGAGCCAGCAGATACGGGCGGGCAGGCCCTGGAAGTGGACCTTCTCCCCGGCCAGCCGGATCCACCTGGCGAGCGGCTCGTTGTCAGGGAAGAGCTCCAGGATCGCGCGGTCGGTCTTGGCGATGTCGGAGGGGGAGCCGGAGAGCGCGGCCCAGCGGAACGGGCCCTTGCCCTCGCAGAACAGCGGCCGGATGTAGGCGGGCACGAAACCGGGGAAGTCGAACGCGCGGCCGTAACCCGCCAGCCGGGCCTCGCCCCGGATCGAGTTGCCGTAGTCGAAGACCTCGGCTCCGGCGTCCTGGAAGCCGACCATGGCCTCCACGTGCTTGGCCATGGCCTCGCGGGCCCTGCGGGTGAAGCCCGCCGGGTCCTTCTCCCGTTCGTCGGCCATGTCCTCGAAGGCCACGCCGATCGGCAGGTACATCAGCGGGTCGTGGGCGGAGGTCTGGTCGGTGACGACATCGATCTCGGCGCCCCTGCGGAGCAGTTCGGGCACGATCTCGGCCGCGTTGCCCTCGACCCCGATGCTCAACGGCCTGCGCTGGTCGCGGGCCTCGTACGCCAGGCGCAGCGCCTCGTCGAGGTCGGCGGCGCGGACGTCCAGGTAGCGGTGCTCGATCCGCCGGTCGATCGACCTGGGGTCGCAGTCGACGCAGATCACCACGCCGCCGTTCATGGTCACGGCCAGCGGCTGCGCGCCGCCCATGCCGCCGAGCCCGGCGGTCAGCGTGATCGTCCCCGCGAGGCTCCCGCCGAACCGCTTGGCGGCCACGGCGCCGAAGGTCTCGTAGGTGCCCTGCAGGATGCCCTGGGTGCCGATGTAGATCCAGGAGCCCGCCGTCATCTGCCCGTACATGGTCAGTCCGGCGGCCTCCAGGCGCCGGAACTCCTCCCAGTCGGCCCAGTCGGGCACCAGGTTGGAGTTGGCGATGAGCACCCGCGGGGCCCACTCGTGGGTGCGGAACACGCCGACGGGACGGCCGGACTGCACCAGCAGCGTCTCGTCACCCGCCAAGTTGGTCAGGGTGCGGGTGATCGCGTCGAAGGAGCGCCAGTCGCGGGCGGCCTTGCCCGAGCCGCCGTAGACGACGAGCTGTTCCGGATGCTCGGCCACCTCGGGATCCAGATTGTTCTGGATCATACGAAGCGCCGCTTCCTGCGGCCATCCCTTGGCGGTGAGCGTGGTACCGCGCGGCGCGCGCACAACCCGGCTGCCGGTCATGCCCGGACCTCCCCATCAAGAATGAATGAATACATTCATATTTGTCACCTGGAGGCTACAGGTCAACCCGGGAAGGGCAACTCCACCCGGGCCATCCTGGCCGCCTACACTCCCGGCTACCTGGCCGGTGTCCGGATG
>NZ_JBEOZN010000100.1:0-38958 GCF_040298085.1 Streptosporangium sp. NPDC001681
CGGTGCGCCCCGCGCGATGACCGGCTCACCGGGCTTGCCCCGGGGCCTACCCCAGGACTTACTGCCTGGCCGGCGCCAGCTCGTCCTTGTCGTAGACCTTCAGACCCGGCCGCGGGCTCCCTTCCTTGGGGGTACGCCGCAGCCGCTCCTTGAGCCGCTCCACCATCACGTACAGGGTCGGCACCAGCACCAGCGTCAACAACGTCGACGACAGCAGCCCGCCGATCACCACGATCGCCAGCGGCTGGGAGATGAACCCGCCCGAACCGGTCAGTCCCAGTGCCATCGGAATCAACGCGAAGATCGTCGCCACCGCGGTCATCAGGATCGGCCGCAGCCGTCGCCGGCCCCCCTCGATCACCGCCTCCACGATGCCCATGCCCTGCTCGCGATACTGGTTGATCAGGTCGATCAGCACGATCGCGTTGGTCACCACGATGCCGATCAGCATCAGCATGCCGATCAGGGCCGGCACGCCCAGCGGCGTGCCCGTGGCCAGCAGCAGCCCGATCGCGCCGGTCGCCGCGAACGGCACCGACACCAGCAGGATCAGCGGCTGCACGAAGCTCCGGAACGTCGCCACCATGATCATGAAGACGATCGCGATCGCCGCGAGCATCGCCAGCCCCAGCTGCCCGAACGCCTCGGCCTGGTCGGCGCTGACCCCGCCCACGCTGAAGCTCGCCCCCGCGGGCATCGTCAGCTTGTCCAGCTTCGCGGTCAGCTCGGTGGTCACAGCGCCCAGGTCGCTGCCGACGGCCGTGCCCGACACCGTCGCGCTGCGCGCACCGTCGATCCGGGTCACCTGCGTGGGACCGTCGACCTTGGCGACCTCGGCCACCTGCGACAGCCTGACCATGCCCGCCGCCGTCGGCAGCGTCAGCGCGCGCACCGCCTTGAGGTCCTCGGGCACCTCACCGGCCCGCAGCACCACCGTACCGGCGCGCCCGTCCAGCGTCAGCTCACCCAGGGGCATCCCGCGGAACCGCTGCGCGACCAGCTGCCCGATCTGCGTCTCGGTCAGCCCCCTGGCCGCGGCCTTCTCCCGGTCGACCCGCACCTCGATGCGCTGCGCGCCGGCCTCCAGGTTCGAGCCCACGTCCCGCAGCCCGCCCAGGTCCGCCATCGCCGCGCGCACCGTCTCGGTCGCCGTACGCAGCGTCGCCACATCCGGCGCCTGCACGATCACCTGCAGCTGGTCGGCCGAGCCGCCACCGGGGCCGCCCTGAGAGCCGCCCACGGTGACCTCCCCGACGTCCGAGAGTCCCTTCAGCCGCTCGCGTAGCGTCTCCTGCAACGCCTCGGCGTCGGCGCCCTCCTTGATCGTCACCGAGTAGGAGGCCCGGTCTCCGCCGCCACCGCCGCCGGTCGCGCCCTCGAACCCGCCGCCGGCACCCACGTTCACCTGGTAGTCGCGTACCGCATCCAGCGACGTCAGAACCTCCTCGACCTTCTTGGCCGCGGCGTCCGTCGTCGCCAGGTCCGTGCCCGAGGGCATCCGCTGGCTGATCGAGACCGTGTCCTGCCCCGAGGAGTCGATGAAGTTGGTCTCCAGCCGGCCGGCCAGCCCCATCGTCGCGGCGAACACCACCACGCCCACCAGCAGCGTCACCAGCCGCCGCCGGGTGGCGAAACGCAGCACCGGCAGGTACGCCCGCTGCAACGGGCTGCGCAGTTCCTTGGCCTCGGCCTCCTCGCGCACCGCCCGCGCCTGCTCGGGCGAGAGCACCGGCGCCTTCAGGAACCAGTAGGCCAGCACCGGCACCACGGTCAGCGACACCAGCAGCGACGCCAGCAGCGCCACGCTCACCGTGATCGCGAACGGTGCGAACAGCTGCCCCACCATGCCGCCCACCACCGCGATCGGCACGAACACCGCGACGGTCGTCAGGGTTGAGGCCGTCACCGCGCCACTGACCTCGCGTACCCCCTCCAGCACCGCCTTGCGCTTGGCCTCGCCGTAGCCGAGGTGGCGCTTGATGTTCTCCAGCACCACGATCGAGTCGTCGACCACCCGGCCCACCGCGATCGTCAGCGCACCCAGTGTCAGCATGTTCAGCGAGTAGTCACCCACCCACAGTGCGATCAGCGCGATGATCACCGACAGCGGGATGGAGGCCGCCGTCACCAGCGTCGAGCGCACCGACAGCAGGAAGACCAAGATGACCAGCACCGCGAACGCCAGCCCCAGCAACCCCTCGGTCGTCAGGTCATGGATCGACCGCTCCACGTACGGCGCCTGGTCGAAGACCACCGTCACCTGCGAGGAGTCACCGATCGCCCGCACGAAACCGGGGATCTTCTCGCGCACCGCGTGCGAGATTGTCACCGCGTTGCCGTCCGGCTTCATCGTCACCACCACGCCCAGGCTCGGCTGCCCGTTGGTGCGCGTCAGCGAGGTGCCCTCGGCCAGCGACCGCTCCACCGTGGCCACCTCGCCCAGCCGCACCGGCCTGGGGGCCGGCGCCGGGCGCTGAGCCTGAGCCTGCGGGCCCTGCTGGGCGCCCCCCGGCCGCGCCTGCGCCTGCGCGGGTGCCTGCGCCGGCACCGCGGGGGTCAGGTAGAGGTCCTTCAGCTCCTGCAGAGTCGAGACCCGCGTACCGACCTGCACCGTCAGCGACGTCTTGTCCTCGGTCAGGCTGCCCGCGGGAATCGACTGCCCGTTCGCGCGCAGCAGATCGGCCACCGCCGTGGGCGCCAGGCCCAGTAGCGCCAGTTTCCCGAGGTCCGGGGTGATCGTCACCACCTCGTCGCGGGTGCCCGTCACCGTCGCCTCGCGCACTCCCTCGATGCCCTGCAGCTCCGGCACCA
Organism: Streptosporangium sp. NPDC001681; assembly: GCF_040298085.1. Classification (NCBI taxonomy): domain Bacteria; kingdom Bacillati; phylum Actinomycetota; class Actinomycetes; order Streptosporangiales; family Streptosporangiaceae; genus Streptosporangium; species Streptosporangium sp. NPDC001681. The sequence goes on from NZ_JBEOZN010000100.1 coordinate 2,812, forward strand.
CCAGCCGCTGCAGCCGCTCGGCCATGACCCGCTGGTCGCCGCCGTCGCCCACCGCCAGCTGCACCACCGGAATGTCGTCGGTCCCGCCCGTCAGCACCTGCGGGTCGACCTCCGCAGGCAGCTGCGTCTTGATCCGCGACAGCGCCTGCTGCATCTTCGAGACCGCGGCGTCGATGTCGGTGCCGTACTCGAACGCCACCTGGATCTGCGCCATCCCCTCCCGGGACGTCGAGGTCACCTTCGTGACGCCCTCCAGCCCCTGGAAGCTGTTCTCGATCGGCTCGGTGACCTGTTCCTCGACGATCTCGGGAGAGGCGCCCAGGTAGGGGGCCACCACGAACGCCCCCGGGAACGAGAGCGAGGGCAGCAGTTGTTGCTTCAATGACGGGATCGCAAAGACACCGAACGCGCTGAGCACCAGCGCGATCAGTATGACGAGGCTACGGTTGGCGAGGCTCAACCTGGCCAAGGAGGTCATGGGGGCGGGACTCCTCAATGGATGTCACAACAAGATTCGCCCCAGACTAACACTTCGCCTTACGCGAATATTTAAGGAAGCTTACCGTTCCTGATAACCTTCTCAGGAAGCGAGAGGTGAGCGTGAACGACAACCGCGAACGACTGATCGACCAGATCGGTGCCATCCAGCGCGACCTGGGACGACTGTTCGCCCAACATCGGCCCTCCTCACCCCTCTTCGACTCCAACCTGACCATGCGCCAGCTCAAGGTCGTCATCTTCCTGTCCTGCCAGGACTCCGCCTCCGGCCAGGACCTCGCCGGCCACCTCGGCGTCGGCCTCGGCACCGTCACCGGCATCGTCGACCGCCTCGTCGCCCACGGCCTCGTCGATCGCCGCGAGGACCCCCACGACCGCCGGGTCCGGCGCGTCGGGCTCACCCCCGCCGGCCTGGCCCTGACCGAGCAGATCGCCGACGCCGGCTTCGCCGACTTCCGCCGCATCCTGTACCACCTCGACACCGGCACCCTGCGCGACCTGTCCGACGTCATGGAGAAGATCCAGCGGGCCGCCTCCACCCTGCAGGATCACCCTCCACACGAAAAGGTGGGATGATAGGTTCTGTCGCTGTGACCATGCCCATCAACGACCTCTTCTCCCTCGCGGGCCGCACCGCCCTCGTCACCGGCGGCAGCTCCGGCATCGGACGCACCATCGCCCACACCCTCGGCCAGGCCGGCGCGGCCCTCGTCATCGTCGCCCGCCGCACCGAACAGCTCACCCGCACCCTCGGCGAACTCCACGGCCACGCCATCAGCGCCGCAGCCATCAGCGCCGACCTCGCCGACCCCGCCGACATCACCCGCATCCGCGACCAGGCCCCCACCCTCTTCGGCGACATCGACATCCTGGTCAACAACGCCGCCAACAACATCCGCCACCCCATGGCCGACCTCACCGACGACGACTACCACCAGACCATGGCCGTCAACATCACCGCCCCCTACCTCCTCGGCCAGCACTTCGGCCCGCGGATGGCCCGGCGCGGCTGGGGCCGCATCATCAACCTCGGCTCCCAGCAATCCCACAGGGCCTTCGGCGACAGCGGCGCCTACGGCGTCTCCAAAGCCGCCATCACCGGCCTCACCCGCTCCCAGGCCGAAGCCTGGTCCCCCCACGGCGTCTGCGTCAACACCATCATCCCCGGCTTCGTCCTCACCCCCCTCACCGAACCCGCCCAGGCCATCCCCGGCCGCGTCGAAGCACTCGCCGCCCGCTCCATGACCGGCCGCAACGCCACCCCGGCCGACTTCGCCGGCATCGCCCTCCTCCTCGCCTCCGACGCCGGCGCCTACATCACCGGCCAGGCCATCTGCGTCGACGGCGGCTTCTCCGTCCACTGAGCGAGCCACCGGCCGCCCGTCCGGCACCCACACCGGCAGCGGGCGAAGCCGCCCCCTTCCGGCCTGTCATCTGCCGGTGATCAATGGTCCGCGCGGGATCACGAACCTCCTCACCCAAGGTGGCGATGCGGGCATAACCGGCGAAGGCGAAGATGGGACGGTTCCGCCTGTCGAGGTGGCCGCATCCCGGGCGGGTGCGGGAGGTGTTGCGCGGAGCCACCAGCCGCACCGGTACCCCGGCCAGGGCGGCCTTGTACGTCACGAATGTCCGTAGCTGGTGGAAACCCCACGAGTGCAGGTCGGCACGCTGAGCCTTGCGAACCGTGACCCGCTCCCGGATGCCCTGAAGGTCTTCCAGGGCGATCCCGGCGCGGGTGTCTTTGGCCTTGCCGACCAGTTGTTTGGAGATGACGTGGTTGACGTCGCGGACGAGCCGCGACTCCTTACGGCGGCGCCTCTTCAGCAGCGGCTTGGCGGACTTGGTGCCCTTGGCCTGGAGCCGGGCCCGCAGCCGGGCGTTACGCCGCCGTATGGCCCGCACCCCTTTACCGCAGTGAGTTTTACCGGTGGAGTCGGTGGCGAGGTTCACGATGCCCAGATCAACTCCCAGCCACTCCTTGGGCTCCTCCCCTGGGGGTGGTGCGGGGACGTCGACGACCATGGCGAGGAAGAACACGCCGTCGCGGTAGACGAGGTCCGCCTGCCCCCCGCGAGGTCGCTCCTTCGCGGTTCAGCCACCGCCCTCGGTAGAGAACGGGCACGACGACCCGGCCGCTCAGGGTAGGGACACAGCAAACCGGTGCGCCGACACCCCCACAGCGAAACCTGCCACCGGAAGGCGCAGCGCACACCAACCGCCAAGGTCAGCGGCCTTCTCGCCCACCGAGAATGCCCACCGGCAGAAGTGACCAGACAAAAACTCCCATACACCACCAGCCCGCACACCACCCACCAACACCCCACCATGATTGAATAACCCCCCGGATCCAACACACCCGGGGACGCTCATGACCACCACCCACCAACACCCCACCAACGCCCGCCGAGCCGTCTCCTACTTCTTCATCCTCTTCGGCACCCTCTCCGGAGCCTGGGCCGCCCGCATCCCCGCCGTCAAACACACACTCAACCTCAGCGACGGCCAGCTCAGCTACGGACTCCTCGCCGTCGCCATCGGACTCATCACCGGCATGCGCTTCGCCGGACACCTCACCGACCGCCTCGGCAGCGCCCGCCTCCTCACCCCCGCCGCCATCGCCACCTCCCTGACCGTCATCCTCCCCGGCTACGCCACCACCCTCCCCGCCCTCATCGCCACCCTCTTCCTCTTCGGCCTCGTCAACGCCTCCCTCGACGTCTCCATGAACGCCCACGGCGTCGAAGTCGAACGCGCCTACGGCCGCCCCCTCATGTCCTCCTTCCACGGCATGTTCAGCATCGGCGGACTCATCGGCGCAGGCATCGGCGGACTCTTCGCCTGGCTCGACCTCAGCGCCGCCGCCACCCTCACCGCCGTCGGCATCCCCCTCGCCCTCGCCTCCCTGTACGCCCGGCGCCACCTCCTCCCCGCCACCCCACCCCCGGCGGCCACCCACACCACCACCCCACGCCGCGCCCCATGGACCAGCTGGATCATCCTCATGGGAGTCGTGGCCTTCGCCGGACTCGTCGGAGAGGGCGCCGCCAACGACTGGACCGCCGTCTACCTCTTCCAGAACCTCGGCGCCCCCCAGGCCGTCGCCGCCGCCGGATTCGCCGTCTTCTCCGCCGCCATGACCATCGGCCGCTTCGCGGGAGACCACCTCGCCCAACGGTTCGGCCCGGTGCGCCTGGTCCGCTACTCCGGGCTCGTCGCCGCCCTCGGCCTCGGCACCGCACTGCTCGTCGGCCAGACCCTCGTCGCCTTCGTGGGATTCGCCCTGTTCGGCCTGGGCCTGGCCACCATCGTCCCGCAGGTCTTCTCCGCTGCGGGAAACCACGACCCGGCCCGTGCCGGGCAGGCCATCGCCCAGGTCGCCACCGTCGGTTACGCCGGGCTCGTCGCCGGCCCCGCCATCATCGGCGGCGCCGCCGAACTCATCGGCCTGCCCGCCGCCCTGGGGATTCCCGCCCTGCTCGCGGCCTTCATGGCGGCTTCCGCCGGAGCGCTACGCCACCCGCAATCGTCATGATCGACAGGCAGACGGCCTCTGTTCTTTGGTGGGAGTCTTCAGTCCGTTGTAAATGATCTTGAGCCCGGACGGACGCCTTTACAATGTAGATTTATAAGAGGATGGCGTTCCGTCCCCACTCGGCGAACCGTATGGCGCCCTCGACCATGGCGTGCACTATCGTCTGGCGCACCGCCGCTGCCCCGTCTTCCTCACCGATCGCCGCGCTCGGGTCGAACCGCCGTCTGTGGGACGTGCGATCGGGACGACTGCTCGCGGAGTCCCGACATGAGGACGCCCCTCCCGGGATCGACGTGCAACTGCCCCTGGTCAGCCCCGATGGGCGCTGGGTGCTGTCCTCGCCCGGCATGGGGCGAGTCGAGATCCCGACCGGACGCCGCACGCCCAGGCAGCCGGGGCCGTCCTTCATCGCCGCCGACGTCAGCTCCAAGGGCGTGGCCGCCAACTCCCGGCAGGACAAGATCTATCTGTGGGACATCGACACGGGACGGTTCCTGGGCGGTATCGCCGCCGAGGGCTTCGGTGGCTTGGTGACGTTCTCCCCCGATGGCAACCTGATCGCGGGCACCAACGGGGCCGGCCGCATCCAGCTGTGGGACGTGGCCACGCGCAGCCCCGTGGGCGTGCCCCTCCAAGGGGTACACCTCCCCCCGCCGCCCCCTTTTCCGGCACCGCGCTCAGACGGCTATGTCGCGGGCATGGCGTTCTCCGCCGACGGTTCGATGTTCCACGTCATCGACAATCAGGGCAACCTGCGTACGCACCTGATCGGAGTGGCCCGCATCAAGCAGGCACTGTGCCAAGAAATCGGACCGCTCAACCCCGGCGACTGGAAGCGATACGTCCCCGATGTCCCCTACCGCCGCTCCTGCTGACGCCACATGATGGCCTGCCCCGCTACTGGCGCCCGAAAGCCGCACCGGGTTCCCGGATGCACCGCGCAGGCGACGATCGCCATCGGACCCTCTCACGGCCAATCCCTGTACGCGGTCTCGGCAGAAAGTTGATGATTCGGGTGACTCTTGATAGTCAGCCATGTAAGGCAAGTAACGTGAGCGCGTACTTGCCTTCACAGTATTCGGGGGTCTTCAGGCATGTTGGCCACGTCAGGTGCACTGCCTCGGTACTACCGCGGCCTGAGCGGGCGATGGCCGCCGACAAGTCGGTGTTGTGGGTGGTGGTCGATGAGGACTTCGGACTGCACGTCGAGGCATCGGCGTACCTGGCGGGACTGCGCGGGGCAGACCGATCCAACATCGCCCATGCCCGCCGCGATCTCCTCGATCACAACGACGCCTTCGCCGTCTACAACATTTGATCAACCCGAAGAAGCAGGACATAGCGAATCAACGCCGGGGCCCTGGCTGACCAGCTAGTTCGCTTGACAACCCCAGATAACGATCGGCTGGTGCTCTACCGGCTCCCGGCGTATGCGCCCCAACTGAACCCGGCCGAGGGCGTCTGGGCCAACCTACGCGGCACGCTGCTCAACTTCGCCGTTCGCGGCATCGATGAACTGACCATCCTGATCAGGCACGGACTGAAACGGATGCGGTACCAGCCCGGCCTGCTGGACGGGTTCATCGCCGAGACCGGCCTCCTCCTCTTCGATACCGTGGTAACGCCCAGCTTTCATGCTCAGTACGGTCCGTAGAAGCCGACATTTTTGGATCAGCGAAGAGACGCGACGAGTTCTTGGACTTGCGCCTTGGAGAGGCCGCCGTAGAAGACTCTGACGAGTGGATAGGCCTGCCTGCCTGCGGGATTGGACCACCAGGACCGCCACGCGTCGCTGGTGATCCTGCACCAGCTGGTCCGAGATTGCGGGAGGGGGGAGGGCAGGGTGCTGCGACGCCTGCAGGTGTCGATGGTTTTGCCAGGGAGATCAGCGCTTCGGCGAGCCTCCCATTTGACCGTCACGACCATCTTTGAACCGTCAGACGGGGTCCTCACCCCCGAGCTGCTGTCATCCCTGACGCGGACAGTGCACCCCTTGGCCCCGCAGGACCCGAACGTGATCTTCAAATCCGGCGAGTCACGATCGTAGTCCAGCGCATCATGGAGCTTGCTCACCTCCTGGCTCAGCTGGAGGTTCAGCGCATCGGCTTCGGATTCGGACAGCTCGGTCGCGTCGTAGCCGAACCACTGGGCTTCGAGTACGGGATCGCTCGCGGATGACTCCCGCCAGAACTCGCCCAGGACCTCGACCCGCAGCAGCGTGTGCGGCTCTTTCTCGGTGACGTAGACCGCCATGCGGTCCTGTGCCACCTTGACAGCCGAAACACCGCGCAGCGAGGTACGGCTCACCTTCGTGTTCGCCGCTAGTGGTCTGTTCTCTTCTATCTTCAGGAATTCGGCGATCTCGACGGGAGAGGACTTGTTCGTGATCCACGGCTCATGATTCCCGGGAGGGAGTGTTTGATTGCCCCAGTACATGTACGACCACTCGCCGACAAAGTCCTTCAGGAAGAATGAGTTGGTTTCGGCACCCAACCGCTCATCAATGCCACTGAGAGCTTCTTCGCTATCGGCGAATTCTTCCAAGAACTTCTTATTCGAATTCGCATATATGCTCCAAAACTTAGCCGGCGCCCTGAAGAAGGTCCATTCGCCGCTCGGGCGTGAATCGTCAGATGGAAGCGCCAGTAACTCCACCTTCTGGCCGTGAATGCGGGTTTCCCCGAGACCGAAATGCCTGCCGGTGATCGTCAAGTTCTCGGCGCCGTTCCTGAAGCGGATCGCGGGTGCTTCTGCGATCTGGGCGGCGGCGTGATTGGCGATCTCGATGTCCGTCTCCCGAAAAGGGTTGAGCTGTGGCAGGAAGACGACCACGGTAGCCGCCGCTGCCCCCAAGGCGACCAGCCCCACGAGCCAACCCCTGCTCCGCTTGCGCCTGGGTTGCTCGGCGTCTTTTTCAGCGGTGCTCGCCTGCCTCGTCTGACCTGTCGTGATCCGCACGCCGTGGCTCTGCGGCAGGGCGGCCGGCTCTTCTCCTCTGGTCAGCGGCACACCCTCGGAAAGCGAGTGCGGGTCTTCCGGAACAGGGACACTCCAGGTGCTGGCGAGCATCCGGGTGACGACCACGGTCGCGACCTCGTACGGCGCGCCATGACGTTCGCACCATAATCGGGCGATGGAGTTCAGGACCTCATCGGGCACCGGCCGAGCCGCGGGATCTTTCGACAGCGCTCGTGCCACCAGATCGCGCAATTCCTCCGGGACGGCTGACAGGTCGGGTGAGTCGTTCAGCACCCGGAGGGCGAGCACCTCGGGCCGCCCCACCCCGTACGGGGGTCTGCCCGATGCGGCATACGCCACCAGCAGCGCCCAGCCATAGACATCGGCCGGGAGACCCGCGAAGTCCCCCCGATACTCCTCGGGACTTACCCAGCCAGGCGAACCGACTATATGTCCGGTTTGGGTGATCGCCGTCTGATCCAGCAATTTGGCGATACCGAAGTCGACCACTTTCGGACCGGACGGCGAGAGGATGACGTTGGACGGTTTGAGGTCCCTGTGCACCACACCGGCCTGGTACATCGCCACGAGCGCCTCGGCCAGACCCGCGGCCAGGCCATACAGGTCGTCGCCGGTGAGCGGGGCGGCCTCACCCACTCGCTGGCCGAGAGTCGGACCGGGCACGTACTCGGTCGCCAGCCACGGCCTGTCGGCTGCTGGGTCCGCCGCCAGCACCTTGGCCGTGCAGGTGCCTCCCACCCGGCTGAGCACCGCGATCTCCCTGGCGAACCTGGCGCGGAACTCGGGGTCCTCGGAAAGGGGTACGTGGATCAGCTTGACCGCCGCACGACGCCCATCTGTGTCCTCACCGACGTACACGGTTCCCATACCGCCGGCTCCCAGTCGGCCGAGCAGGCGGAACGAGCCCGCATGCTCGACGTCACGGCTGTCCACGTCGCGCTCAGGATCCATGTCCCTACCACCAAGACGGGCTTGAATCTGTCCGGTCGCCCGGAAAGCCGCCAACCCTCGGGGCGTCCAGGCCGCTGCCTGTTTCCTGCGGAGGTGTCGTCCCCAATGAGTGCATGCGCTCGCATGGTGAACGTATATCCACTACGGGGCAAGCCTTCCGTATTACCCTGCGCAGGACAAGCCTCGTCGGGCACGCTGCTGCGCCGGCATCGGCGTCTACGCTGAGCAGCGGCATCCTGCCCGTTTCATAGTGCTACGCCTGGATTCCATACGTAGGGCCAGCAGGTCGCCGACCACGTCGGTGCGGGTGCAGGAGGCCCACTCGGCGCTGGATTCGCCGTGCCCGCGCAGGTCGGGGCTCGCCGAGCGTTGGTGCTCGACATCCCGTATAGGGTCAGGTGCGGCTCGATGACGCCGAGGACGTCGTCAGCGGCGATGCCCCAGTGACCGCCGTCACCGGTCGGCGCGTATCGGACGGAGCCAGGCCGCTCAGCTTCAATCAGCATCTGAGGCAAACCAACCTTCCTCTTCGGCTATAGGGGCCAGATAGCTCGCCGGATGCTGCTGAGACCATCGCAGCGGGACCGACTTGACCCACCGGCGGGGGTAGCAGGCTGGCTCCTGAAGAATGCTCTTCAGATAGATATCGGGCAAGTCGACATCTTCAACCGCATACTCCGCCTCACGCAGGAGGTCAGCAGCATCATCGAACTCCAGATCCGCCGGGCCCGCTGCCCGCAAGGCCTCCAGGTGCTCCGATGTTGGCTCCCAAGCAGTACGTACCCGCAGCGCGCGGTGCACTGGCCAGGTAACCGCGCCGCGGTCCAGCGCTGCCATCTCCCTCAGCCGATCAAGCGTCAGCGGCTCAAGCGGAGGTTTTCGCGGGGCCCCTACCGGCCGAACGACCCACTCTCCACGGGGTGGGTCCCCGGGAAGCAGGTTCTCGTGGTGGGCGAGCAACAGGTGGGTACGTGCGCTCAACGGTGCGCTCTCAGTCAGGATCTCGGTGGGCAAGCGACGTCCTAGATAGGCCTTGCCGAACCGGCTGGAACTCCACGTCAACGCGGTGACCATGGTCGGGGGTAGCGCCGCCACCACAGCATCGAGCTCACCCAGACAGTCTTGGACGACCGAGGCGTCAGCGACGCACACCAGTGCCAAGGCCCATACTCCGCGCGACAGTGGATCGGTGTAGGTGCCGTATTGATCTTTCCACCATGCGGTGTCCGCCTCAGAGACCCGCAGAACCTGCAGGAGTCTCCCGTAGTCGGGATCAGGGCCGAAGGGCTCAGATCCAACTGTGAGATCGCCCCCGGTTGTCCACTCATTCCGGGATGTGGAGGCACCGATGATTGCGATCTCGGCGGCGAGCCAACAGGGGCCGACGATGGCTGCCAACGCCCGGGCGGCGTTACCCCACGGTGAGGTGGTGCCTTTCTGCCCCTTGGTGAACCGGCTGGCCGCTTGGGCCTTCCCAAAGCGCGCATCGCGCTCTCGTAATCGCTGCCAGGCGAGGCTGCGCTGCCTGTTAGAGGCATGGTCGGCAAACCGGCTACGCGTCGTCCGGGAAGCGACGCCGCCTTCGGTCATAGCCAGGAAGAACCTGGGATCGAAGGCTTTGAGCAGGTTGCCGGCAAATCCCGTCGTGGATTCGGCGAACGCCGGAGGGCACAGCCCGTCCAGCACCGCGCGCACCAGATGCTCTTCCAAGGGCGAGTCTGCCTCGGGCGTCACGCCCGCCGCCAGTGCGGCGGCCGGGGCCGACACCTGCGCCAGGGCGAGCCGATCGCGCTGATCGGCCTCCAGGAAGCGGCCACCCCGCCAAGGCACGGCGGCCTGCAGCCATGCTGTTTCCCTCTCACCTCCCAAACCTGTATCGGAGCCCGGCCGGGTTCGCCTCGTGGAGGCGACGGTTCGGCGCTCAGCAGGTGCTCGACGAAGCTCAGAGCAGCAGGTTGTTGGCCTGGAGGAAAGCCTTAGCCACCGACTCCAGTTCGGCGCTGGACATCGGCAGCACCACCGTCTCGATCGGGACGTTCGCCCGGATCGCGACGCTGGCGGGGGGGAGCTCTGGACCCACGAAGACGCGGGTGGTCGGGAAGTCGGGTGGGTTGGGAAGCAGATGATAGGTGCGGCTGTTCAGCTCGATGAGGCCGCCGAGCCCGCGGCGCACGTCGCGCGCGATCTGGCCGACGACGCCAGCGGCGGAGCCCGACTTGATCTGGGTGGCGAGGATGACGTATGCCTCCCCGTGCTGCTGGCCGGGCACGACGCGCCGCACAGTGATCGTGTCGTCGTAGAACGAGGCGAGCCGGGCCGAGTCGGCTGCGGCGGGGGCGCGCACCTGGCTGCGGTGAACCGAGACCTCCCAGCCGCCTGGCTTCCCCGATCGTGCCGCGATCTCGTTGAGCCGCCTGGCGAGTGCTTCTGCGTCGGCCAGCGCGGCCTTGCGCCGCGCCTGGTACGCCGGGGTGGACATGGTCAGCATCTCGCCCAGCATGCCCTTGATCCGCCAGATGAGTCCCGTTTCCTGCTCCGGCGTGGTCGCGCGCTGCATGCCGGCCACCACGTTCGCTACGGTGTGCCAGTGGTCGGCGTTGTCGCGCACGGCGTCGGCGAGCTTGAGCAACGCCGCCCGGGTCGGGTCGCCCGGGGCCAGCTGGTCGATCAGGTCGCCCAGAGCGACGAGGGCTTTGGCGCCGTCGCCGCTGGCGTTGATCGCCGACAGCCGGCGTACGACGCCGTTGATGCGGTCGGCGAATGCCTTGGCCTTGCTCATCGATACCTTGCCCGAGACCGCCGCGATGAGCTCCTGAGCCGTGGCGGCGATGGTGTCCTGGTGTCCGGTACCGCAGGCGTCTTGGAACGCGGCTAGTGCCGTGCGGATGGCCTCGTCGGTCCGGGCCAGGTCGTACAGGCGGTCCCACCAGTTCGGGTTGATGCGACCAGCGGCCAGCTGGCCGCTGCGCGGGCGGACCTGCCGCGCTACGTCGTCGACCTCCCGCAGCGCGCGTTTGGCATCCTGCGCGAGTTCGGGCGTGGCGGCCATGGCGACGCGCAGCTCGCTGCGAAGGTTTCGGGCCGCCTTGCGGAACAGGATCCGCGCCGCGTCGTTGCCCCCGCCGACCAGTGCCCAGTGGGCGGCTATGAATTCCTCGTGGGCGGCGGCGACGCGGCCGGCGCGCGCGGCGACTGCGCTCACCGCGTCGGCCGCGGCGCCGAAGACCAGTCGGGAGCGGGACCGCCGGCCGAACGCCATCTGCACGAAGCCTTCTTCGAGTGCCTCGATGGCGCCGGCGGCGGCCGGGCGAAGTCTGGGCTTTGGCGTCACAGCCGAGTCTCCTCGCCCGTGGGGGTCCAGGTGGCGATATGGACGGGCAGCAGGTTCGCGAGCACACCGGCGGCGCCGTCGATGGGGGCGACCATCATCCCGATTACGGCTGCGGCCAGGTCTTGGCCGGACGGCGGCTGGATCAGGGAGTGGCGCTGGTCGAGGATGGCCGGATACTCCTGTGCGCGCTCTGAGTACCGGCACATGGCGGCCAAGACCTCCACCCCGGCGATCACGAGGTCGACGGCTAAACCGGCCGGCGGGATGATGGTGTGCACCGCCATGCTGAGCGCGAAGCTGCCGGCTGCGAACCCGAAGGACCGGTCCCAGGTTTCACCTGCGGCTTCCATGACCCGCGCCACCGCGGCTGCCTGCGGCGTCGGCCCGGCCCAGCCCAGCTCGGCGACCGCCTGCTGGACCACGGTCGCGAACCGCCACGGGCCGGCCTTGCCGACGTCGTCGACCGTGCCGCCGACCCGCCCCTCGGGCGTCCCCCGCTCGTCCTTGGCCGTGGTGCGGGCCGGGGTGGCGCCGAGCCGGTCCTGCACGATCCAGGCGCTGTTCCAGCATTCGCGCAGTGCGGCCGCGATCCGGTCGTAGAGGATCTCGTCCGGGCCGCCGCCCCGGGCCTGGTCGATGACCGGATCGGCTGCCCAGTCCACGATCCAGTACAGCAGCGGGGAGGTGCGGGCGGCTTCGGCGATGTACCGGTGCACGACGGCGACCTTCTGCAGGACGGCGTTGCGCGCGAGCAGGACTTCGGTGTGGGGCGGCACCGTGCGCTGCAGGACCTGGTTCATCTCGGCCAGGGCGGCCCGGGCGTCGATGCGCAGCCGGGCCACCTCCTGCAGGAACGAGCGCAGCTCGGCGGCTGCCGGGGCCAGCCGCCCGCCGCGCAGCGGAAGGTCGCGGGCCAGAGGGTCGGCCGGCGGCAGGCGGGTGAGGTACCGGTCGCGCTCCTTGACGACATCCTCGCGGCTGGAGCGCAGGCGGCGCAGCGCGATCGTGGTGGCCCGGTCCTCGACCGCGATCAGCCAGCCGGTGATCCGCGCGTCGAGCGCGCCCAGCTCGTCCTCCCACAGGTCGGCGACCTGGACGACGTCGCTGCCGATGGCGGTGACGGCGCCCATGGCGGTCACCCGCGCGCCGGTCAGCGGCAGGCGGGCACTGCCGAGCGGGGCCGGCAGCGCCGCGACGGCCCTCCTGAGCTGGTCGCTGATCGCCAGCAGTCCTGGGCGGTCGAGGAGCTGGTAGATCGTCGTCACGAGGCCCCTGGTGCGCTCGCGCTGGCTGGTCAGCTCAAGCATCTCGCCCTCGAGCCGGACGTTCACCCGAGCGATCCGGTTGGCGGCCCGTTCGGGCGGGCCGCCCGGCTCCGGGTCGGGCGCCGCCCCGACTAACACCACACGCTCCATTGCGCGGGCCTACTCAGGCTGCCGCTGCTCGACCATGACGTGCAGGGCTGAGGTGACCGGCGGGTCGGGGTCGGAGCGGTCGCCGTTCTCCAGCATGGCCGCGCGGCGGTCGGCCTCGAGCTCCCGGATCCGCGCCTCGGCAACGGAGGTTCGGGCCTGCGCGGTCCGCAACTGCTCGACGTGGTCTTCGCAGCCGGAGCACCCCCCCAGCCAGGATTCGACGCTCACGCCCGGCGTGGTGAGGATGACCCGGTCGGTCGCGATCCGCTTCCCGGCTTTGAGCGCCTCGTCGCTAGCCAGCCGCATCCGCTTGGTCAGGTTGGTCACGACCTTGGCGATAGTGGTCTCGGCGATGGGCGTCAGTGGGATTGCGAGGTTCGGCCCGTCGGAAGCGACGACGTGCGGCTCGAACATGCCGACCCTCAGTTGCGGCGCCATCTCCATGATGCGCTGGAGCTGTTCGCTGGGCGGCATGGCCTGGAAGAGCACGAAGCGGTAGTACTCCCGATGCTCATTCAGGTGCGCCAGTAGCGCTTCCTGCCGCTCACGGGCCGAGCCGACCGTCTCCGCGCCGAACTTCATCTCCAGCCGGTCGGCGATGGTCGCCTTCTGCTGCTCGTTGTTCGCCCGGTTGACGACGGCCTCGGCCTGCTCTAGACCCTTGCCTTCAGCCTCCTTGGTCTCCCAGTCCTGGAACTTGGTCCGCAGCTGGCCCAGCAGGCCGGGAATGCCGCCGTCGGCGACGTCGTAGAAGTGGCAGTCCTTGAGTCGTGGGTACCACCACCACCAGGGGCCGCCGAGCGCGCCCGCCGAGGCGCCGAAGAGGCCGGCGTCCTCCTTCTCCTTCTCGCTCAGCGAGCCGAGCCCGTCCAGCGCCGGGAAGCTGCCCAGCGGCGGCATGGCGGCGATCAGGCGGCGGGCGTCGTCCGGGCCGGGCGTGGCCACCGCGCTCAGCTCGCTGAGCGCGGTGAGCAGGCCGTCGCCGAACTTGAATGCGATCAGGCGCAGGAACAGCCAGCGGTTGGCCGCCTCGACCAGCGGCGTCGGCGGCGGGATTTTCCAGTCCGCGATGGCCTTGAGCCCGGGCGTGGCGTCGGAGCCGGCGAGTCCTGCGTACCGGCGCTTGAGGTCGCCCAGGATCGCCAGCAGCGCGGCCTGGTGCGGGTTCGGCGGTCTGACGTCGGCGTCGGCCTTCTTCTCCTCGACCCGCTGCCGGTCCTGGTCCAGTTCCTGCTTGGCCAGGCTGGCCAGCCGCCGGATCTCCACCTCGGCATACCCGTACGCGGACAGGATCCGGCAGGCATCGAAGCCGTCGGCGAGCGCGGCGTCGAGCAGCCCGGCCCGCAGCGTCGCCTCGTGGGTGCGGACGATGAGCTCGGTGAACGACTTCGTCGGCTCCGGGTTAGGAATCAGCACCACGAGCCGGACGGCCGCGGGGTTGAACTCGACGTTGATGTCGTAGTGCGCGAGCACCTCGTGGAAGTTGAGGGTCAGCGTGTGGCAGGCATTGGGATTGCGGATGGTCCGGATGACCTCGTTGGTGGAGGTGCGCTCGACCGACTCAGTGATCCGGGTGACCCGCCGGGACCGGACCCGCGTGGCCGCGCGGGTGGAGGACTCGCGAACCCGCTGCGACGAGGTGCGGGTGGTGACAGCGAGGCTCTGGTCGTTGCTGACCGAGCCGTCGGCGTGGACCTGGATCGAGGCCACGCCGGGTGAGTACGACGCGTCCAGGGCGGCGTTGGCCTGCGCCTGAAAGTCGTTGGACTGGGTGATCTCCTTGAAGACGTCCTCGGTGTCGCGGGTGGTGGAGGTGAAGTCGAAGGACTGCTCGATCTCGGTCTCGGCGGTCTGGTCGATGGCCTTCGCGCGCCGCTCCCAGCTGGCCACCGTGATCCGGGTCTCCTCGCCCGGCGCCAAGGCCAGCGACGACAGCAGGGTGCCGCGGGTGAAGCCGACCAGCTTCCACGTCTGCTTCCACGGCAGCAGCACAGCGATCGGCAGGCCGACCTTTGAGAACTGCGGGGTGGACGGTGGTTTGGTCCCGGTGGCGCCGCCCCCGCCGCCGGGCCCGGTGAACTTGCCGTCGTACCCGGTCACCAGCGGCACCGCGTCACGCCGGACGTCAGCCAGGGTGTAGCGGCCATATTTGCCGGGCAGCACGTACGCCGGGCTCAGCACCATAGGCGGCGGCCCCTCGGGATCGGGGCCCGCCTTCAGCACCGTCAACGTGAGATCCGAGCCGTTGAGCGAGAGCGTGACCGTCCCCTGCCCGCGCAGCCTCCCCACGGTCTCCCCGTCCAACGGCACCTGGAGCATGCTGCCATCCTTGGCCGGGATGACCGGGGCGGCGAGGAACTCCGCGAGATCGGCCACGGCGTAGGCCCCGGCCGCCGGGGGGGCCGTGGCCCGCCAGCCCTCGAGCTTGACGGTCACCAGGCCGCCGGCATCGCTGCCGCGCCGGTGCGTGGTCGCCTCGCCGCCCTCCATCAGCGACCGGATCGCCGACTCGGTCAACCCGACTTTCCCGTCCGACGTGTCGACCTCCCGTGCCGCCAGGATGTCGTCGAGTTGCCTGGCCGGGACGGTGACCACCTGGCGGGCGGCGCGGAGCCGGACCACCTGCGGCTCGCCGGCGTCCGGCCGGGTGACCGCAAGGACGGCCTCGCCGTTGCGCAGGGCCGCCACACCGTCCGGGCCCAGGCCCACGCTCAGCGTCCGGCCGTCGATTTCGACCAGTCCGTCGGCGATGACCTTCTCATGGTCGGTCAACTCGACCGTCTGGACATCGCCGGCCAGGGCTGCCTCGAAGTTCCGGGCCTCCCATAGGCCGATCGGGGTGGCCTCGGCCCTGCTGGCGCGACTGGTGCCGCTGGTTGCGGCGGGTCCGGCCGCCTGCAGACTGGCCGCCCCGGAGCCGGTCTGCGGCTCGACGACGTCGCCGTCGGCGTTGAGAACGATCGGGGTGACGATTGTGTGGCCGTCGGCACCCTTGCGCTCGTCGTACAGCCGGATGAACTGCCCGAAGCGGAACTCCCTCGTGACGCCCCACGCCGGCAGTGACTGCTTGCAGTCGGTTGCCTCCAGCACGGGCTCGACCTCATTGGGCGTTTCCGGCTCCGCTTCCTCGTTCTCTGGTGCATTCACGGTATGCCCCCATCGAAGAACCGGGTCGCGCCCAGACTCTCACCGGAATAAGCGGACGGCAATCCTCCGCCAATACCAAATAAATCGCCCGATTGGGGGCACGTGACAGCGTTCTTACCGGCACCCCAAGACGGCCCCGCCACACCCAACGTCGGCGACCTAGCTGCCTAACATGCCTTAACGACCTTCAAGCGTCTGACCAGCGAGTTTGCTTGACATCCCCAGATAACGATCGTATCAACCGCTCCGTAGTGATTCCCGGCGACCATTGCGGGCCAGGCAGGAGATGCACGCGCCCAGTGTCTGCTTGCGCCGCCATCGTCAGATGATGATCGATCTGGCAGCGAGTAGGTGCCTGGTGAGGCCAAGATCGCCCGTCTCTTCGACAAACTCGAACTGCTGGTCGTTCAATGCCCCGGTGAACAAGCGCCAGGCCGTTGTGGACGGCATGCGTACCATGGACGATGCGCCCGGGGCCCGGCCCTCGACGAGACCCCAAACCCCCTTGCGGCGCTGCAGGGTCCACACGCCGCCCGCCTCGCCGGTGAACTCCACGGCCAGGTCGACATCCGGGCCGGTCATCGACCGGTAGTGGTAGGGCAAGCCCCAGATGAAGATCCGCAGCACGGTGCCGAGGTAGTAGTCATCGTTGAGGCCGGGGGCGCCGACGGCCTCGCGGATCTGCTGACCGTGGACCCGGTGCTCGGTGAAGTCCCGTCCGATGCCCAGCCACACCGGCACCGGGTCGGGTCCCATCCAGTCGACCCGTCCGGTGGGCGCGTCCAGTCGCGTCTGGTCCCAGTACTCGTCCATCAGCGTCCCGGCGAAGGCCAGCAGTTCGCGGATCACCCGGGAACTGAGGACCCGGGTGCTCTTCACCCAGCCGTCGTTCTTGGCGTGCAGTGCCGCCACGAACTCCCGGTGGTCGGAGAACCCGGACAGCAACCCGGACGGGTCCTGATCGCGTCCACGGGACAGCCAGCCGAGGTCGTCGTCCACCAGGTGCAGGGCCACATCCTTGACCGACCAGCCGGGACATGCCGTCGGCGCGCTCCACTGGTCCGGC
Source organism: Streptosporangium sp. NPDC001681 (assembly GCF_040298085.1). Lineage (NCBI taxonomy): Bacteria > Bacillati > Actinomycetota > Actinomycetes > Streptosporangiales > Streptosporangiaceae > Streptosporangium > Streptosporangium sp. NPDC001681. Next base: position 19,734 of record NZ_JBEOZN010000100.1, read on the forward strand.
GTCAGGCCCTCCAGCAGTTCCAACAGCGCAGCTCGCTCCACCCGCAGGTGCGGTCGGACGTCCATCGGCGGCAGCTCCCACAGTCTCACGGACAGCATGATGCCGAAGAGCACGTGCCCGACAGCGTGCGCCCTCCCCCTGGGGCCAACCCATCGGCTCCTTCGCACACGTCACGCCCAAGGGCGTCGACTACATCGGCCGCCTGATCGCCGAGCACGAGCAGGCACAACAGGGGCGCGAAGCATGACCGGCCGACCGCAGCTCACCCCCGGCACGACCGCGAACTACAGGCGGTCCCAGCGCCTGGAGGAGGCCCGGCCCCGCGCCAGGAGGTGACGCCGAGCGGCTCGCGTCCCCGGGGAGCCGGATCCCCTTGTCCTGACTCAGTAGAAATGATGCGAAGGCGATGCCCTGACCTGGGATGCATCAGTTCTTCTGAGTCGCTATAGATCTGGCTGGCTCAGTGAAGGTGATGCGCCTAGGTCGGTGTCTGATGAATCATGGTCCGGCGGTGCACTGAGGGGTTCGGGCTGACTCGCGGCACGATCGCCCTTGAGTGGGATATTTAGTAGCCATTGGGGCATTTGGTTGGCAGGCTTCGGTCATGAACTCCCAGCTCAACGACGTACCGAGCCGTACCTGGCTCGGTCCCCCGATCGACGCCCGTTCTCTGTTCACTCCCGAACACGCCGCGCTGATGGCCACGCTGCGCGGCCTGGTGCCCGCCGACTGGGGCAGGGAAGCGGTGCCGGGCTGGACCGTGCGTGATCTCGCCGCCCACGTCCTGGGCGACTTCTACGGGCGCCTTGCCCGCGACCGCGACGGCCACCGGGAAGGCCCCGCATTCGCACCGGGCGAGACGCTGGAAGCGTTTATCCACCGCATCAACCAGGAATGGGTGGACGCCTTCGCCCGGGTGAGCCCGGCCGCACTCACCGACACCCTCGACCTCATCGGCGGGCAGATCGCCCGGTTCTTCGAGGCCACCGACCCCGACGCCCCGTCACTGGGCGTATCCTGGGCCGGCGTCGACCCGGCACCGATGTGGCTGGACAGCGCCCGCGACTTCACCGAGTTCTGGACCCATCGCCAGCAGATCCGCCACGCCATCGGCCAGGACACCGATTCTGATCCGCGGTTCCTGCCCGTGGTCTTGGACACCTTCCTGCGGGCCCTGCCCCACACCCTGCGCGAGGTCGCCGCGCCGGTCGGCACGCAGATCCAGGTGCGCATCGACGGCCCGGCCGACGGCACCTGGACGGTCACGGCCACCGGGGACCACTGGTCGCTGGCCGAGCCGGACGCCGGACGTCCCGCCGCCGTCGTGCGTCTGGACGCGGAGACCGCCTGGCGCCTGTGCACCCGCGGCATCCAGCCCGACACCGCCCTCACTCGCGCCCGCATCGACGGCGACCGTGACCTGGCCGAAGCCGCCTGTCAGATCGTGTCGATCGTCTACTGACCGCAGCCGCAACACGCTGCCCCGGCCGTGGCATCCGGTGCCCGTCAGCCGCGAAGGCACAGCCGGAGCGCGGCCACCAGCACGTTGCCTTCTACTGCGCGTACCGACATGCCAGCGCCTCACCACGCCACGATCTCCACGAAGCAGCGCCGATCATCACATGCCGGACAGCGGTCCCGTCTGGACGATCGACGATCGGAGGAGCGAGCGCGGTGACTGTCTACGCCTACGTGCGGGTCTCCTCTCGTGATCAGAACCCGCAGCTTCAAATCGACGCGATCGAGGCCTCTGGCTACGACCGGTTGTTCACCGAGAAGTTGTCAGGCAAGGCGGGTGTCGCGCGCCCGGAGTGGGATCGGCTGCTGGGGCTGGCGTGCACCGGGGACACGGTGAAGTTCTGGAAGTCCGACCGATGGGGCCGCTCGGCAGCCCACGTCCTGACCACCGTCACCGACCTGCGTGGCGGCGGGGTGAAGATCGTGTCGTTGACGGAGAACTTCGACCTGGACACCAAGGAAGGCCGCTTCATGTTCACCGTCTTGGCGGCCGCCGCGGAGTACGAGCTGGAGCTGAGGGCGGAACGGCACCCCATGACCGCCTCCACTCACAGACGTTCAGCTGGGCAACCTGAGATTTGTCCGGATCAGCTCACGATCTTGACCCAGAACTGATTACCGGGCACGACACGATAGTCGGCGTAGAAGCGGAATCAGCGACGTCAGCGCGCCGACTGCCATCAAATCCGTCAACCGACCCGAAGTGCCCGTATCGCCCGGCATGATCACCGGGCGAAGCTACCAGCAAGATCGCTATCTAAACGGCACTGGACGCCGGGGCCGTGCCGGAGGTAACCGTCGACGGCGCGAGGAAGACGCGGCGGTTGGCACAAGCGTGTTCTCGGTCAGCACCTACGCAAGCGAGCCGTTTCGATACGCATGAATTGACGGGCGAGGAAACCCGGCGGGGCGATAACCCCAGGTATTTCTCAGTAAAATATCCCCGCAAATTTCAGAGCACAGCAAAACCTGGCATTCCACGGTTTCGGGAGATTGGCGCCGGGGATACCGCGAAAGTGGGATATGACTGAGGAAATAGTTTAACCATGCATCTAATATGAGTGGCAACGTCGCACATCCAGTGGTTTCACGTTGCTTCGGTCAGTTCAGAGCAAAAACGCTCTGGATCGGGTTTCAGCACGTCGGCGCTGGTGGACGTGCCGGAGCGGCCTGTCACCTTTCCTCCGAACTTGACCAGGAGGAGGATCATGTACCCGGCGCAGAAGACCAACCTGGACCACCGGTTGGCCGCCGACCTCGCCTGGCATCCCGCCGGCCCCGCTAAACAGGCGGGCAGCCAGGTCGGCACCCAGGCGCCCGCGACATCCTCGCCTTGCGCGCGCACGACGGCGCGGACGCCACCTCGCCCTACATCACCACCGGCAAACCCGGCGACTACCGGCCGCCCCATCCGGACTTCAAGGCACCGGAGTTCCCCCACTGGGGCAACGTCACCCCATTCCTGCTCCATACCGGCCACCAGTTCCGTGGGTAACCCGGCGTGCTATCTCACAGTGTCGATACCGATTCGCGCTGAATGGATCGGCACTCCAGCCATCGAGAGGGACATGAGTATGAGTCATGATATTCATCCCCGCATACCGCGCCTACCGGCCCTGATCGGCGCACTTGCTCTGACCGGCGCACTTGGTCTGGTCACCGCTTGCGGCGACCCGCCGCACCGCGGCCCGGCGTCCGCCGGGATCACCCCGGGCGCCGGCCAGAGCCTGCCCGGCATGCCCGGCGGCACCGGCCCGGCATCTGCCATCCCGGTGCTGCCCAACACGGCCACAGCCGCACCCACACGCAGCGCGCCGGTCACGCCGGTGGGCCCGAACTCCGTGACGATCAAGAATTTCGCCTTCCATCCCGCTGCGCTGACCGTCAAGGCAGGCACTACGGTGACCTGGATCAACCAGGACCCTGAACCGCACACCGTGACGAGCCAGGGCCAGGGCCAGGGTCCGCTCCGCTCCGCCGCGCTGGCGTCCGGTGCCCGCTACCTCTACAAGTTCACCAAGCCGGGCACCTACAAGTACCTGTGCAGCATCCACCCGTTCATGACCGCCACTGTGACGGTGACCCAGTGACCGGCCCTATCGATCCGCGTGGAGCCGAGCCGACGCCGGAACACGGGATGTCTCGCCGCCAACTGCTGCGCCACGCCGGCTGGTTCGGCTCCGCCGTGGTCTTGACGGTGGCCGACGGCCGAGTGATCAGCAGCGTCGCAGGCAGCCAGGACAGCGCCGCCGTACAGGCCGCCGCCAACTCTGGCGCGCTGCGGTTCGTGCAGATTTCCGACAGCCACATCGGCTTCACCGGCGCCGCCAACACCGACGTGAACCGGACGTTCACCGAAGCGCTCAATCAGGTCAACAGCCTGGGCTTCCGGCCCGACTTCGTCATGCACAGCGGCGACCTCACCCACCTGTCCACCCCGGGCCAGTTCGACCAGGTCAAGCAGATGTTGACCGGCCTGCGTACCGGTCGCGTCTTCACGGTGCCCGGGGAACACGACTCGATCGGCGACGCCGGACATGCGTACCGGCAGCGATTCGGCGCAAACACCCTCGGCGACGGCTGGTACAGCTTCGACACCCATGGCGTCCACTTCATCGCTCTGGTCAACACCCTGCACATGGAGCAACTCGGCCACCTTGGCACCGACCAGATCGACTTCGTCCGCAAAGACGTCGCTGGTCTATCGGCCGACACTCCCATCGTGGTGTTCAGCCATATCCCGCTGTTCGCCATGTACCCGGCCTGGGGCTGGGGCACCGATGACGCCATCAAGGTCCTAGGCCTGCTACGCCGCTTCTCCTCTGTGACCTGCCTGAACGGCCACGTGCACCAGCTGTTCACCAAGACCGAAGGCAACGTCACCTTTCACAGCGCCACCACCACCGCCTACCCGCTGCCCAAACCGGGCATCGGGCCGGGCCCCCTCCCGCAGGTGGTACCAGCCGGCCGCCTCAAGGCCGCACTGGGCATCCGCACTGTCACCTACCGTAAGGGCGCAGGCGGCCTGGCCGTCACCGACCACAAGCTGGCGTGAAAGCGTCCGCGGCCCTCGCCGCCCGCCTGAGCACGGCCGCCGCCATCGCCGTCAGCGGCTACATCCACGCCGACCTCTACCTCAACGGCGGCTACCGGCACATCCACATCATCGGCACGGCGTTCCTGCTCCAGGCCGGCGGCGCTTTCGCCGTCACCCTACTGCTGCTCGTCAGCGACTCGGCCATCGTCAGGCTCGGCGCCGCCGCCGTGGCCCTGGGTACGCTGGGCGGCTTCACGCTCTCCCGCACCATCGGGATTTTCGGGTTCACCGAGCGCGGATTCACCCCCTCCCCGCAGGCTGCGATCAGCGTGATCGTCGAAGTGGCCGCGCTGCTGCTGCTCGCGGCCTGGCAGCTGGCCGTGCGCAAACCGGCGAAGGGCCTCACGGGTGCCGAATAATCATCCATACTGGTCACGCCGCATGTCGATACTCGTGGCGCGTGCCACTGTCGATCTTGCCGCCGGATGTCAAGGGCGGGTGAACTGGTATCCCGCGCGAGTTTCCGGTACCGAATAGAGGCCACCTGCGGCCGGCTGGATCGCACCGTCGGCGCCTACGCATGAATTGACGGGCGACGAAACCCGGCGGGGCGATAACCCCAGGTATTTCTCAGTAACATAATCCCGCGAATTTCAGAGCACAGCAAAACCTGGCATTCCCCGGTTTTCGGGAGATTGACGCCGGGGACACCGCGAAGGCGGGACATGACTAGTTGAACTACGTTGAGCGGGCTGTTGCGGCGGCGCCGACAGCCGAGAAATCGCCTACCACCGCATCACCGCTTACGGAGTGGAGACGCACAGCCCCCGGGTCGCCCTGCACTCCCTCGCGGGCTGCCTCTTCTACGGCGCATTCGCCGCGAAGGTACTCCTCGTCCGCAGCCGGCGCCTACCCACCTGGGCGTTGCCACTCGCCGGTGGCACCCTGGTCACCCTCATCGCGATCCTGTGGTCCTCAGCGGCCCTCTGGCAGTTGACCCAGCCCTAGCAGTCCCCCACAGAGCACGAGGTACTCGACCGTACATGGCCGGGTTTTCGGGGTTACACGACGTGGGAGGAGACGCCGGTGGACATGACGACACTGGTCCTGACCAGGCAGAGCCTGCATGGAGTGGCCGAACTCGTACTGGCCGGGCCGCAGTACCGCCAAAGCGGCACCATCAGGCTCCGGGCCGTCCCCGGCGGCTTCGCCACCACCAAGCACCCCGACGTGGCCGTCAACGGAGACCTGCTGCTCACCAGCGGCCGACCGCTCAGGAAGCTGACCGGGGTGACCTACGCCGAACTCGCGGCTGCCGCCGGGATCGTAGCCGGCGCCCCCGAGGGCCTGTACTCCGAGGGCTCCGGGGTCACGGCCGGCGACCGCGTACATGTCGATCCGCAGGCGGCAATGGTGATCGCCCGCGCCCTCGGCGACGGTGATGCGGCCCTGCGCAGGCTTGCTCCCGGTATGACGCCGGTGCTCTGGCCGGAGCATTTCGACATCGGCGTCACCCTGGACGAGGTCAACTACGGCGTCTCGCCGGGTGACAGGCACATACCCGAGCCGTACGCCTACGTCGGCCCCGGGCAGCCACGAACCGGCCAGTTCTGGAACACCTCCTTCGGCGCCGCCCGCCCACTCACCCAACTGCCGCACGCCGAAGCCATCTACGAGTTCTTCGACGAAGGCCGCCGCCGCGCTCACGGCGAGGAGCCGTAACCCTCGGGCACCCTGCCGATCCGGCTCGGCGGCGTTCAACGTCAGCGCGGCCGGCCCCGACATGGAGCCATGCCTCGTACCTGCGCTGCCTCAAGTCGGATGAGAGGGCCAACCGGGCTCCCGTCTCACTGATCATACTGATGACGCATTGCCCTGTTCGTGGCCTCGCCGACGGTGAGGGGTGGACCTTGCCCTTGGGTGAAGGCGCAGCATCGTGGTGCCGGTCGTCCTGGCCGGTGCGAGGAGGGTTGGGTGTGGGGTTACTGACGATCGGGGTGTTCGCCCGGGCTACGCGCTTGTCGCCGAAGGCGTTACGGCTGTACGACGAGCTCGGGTTGCTCCGGCCGGCTGCAGTGGACGGGGAGTCGGGGTACCGCTTCTACGATCCGACGCAGTTGGAGCGGGCCCGGTTGATCGCGTGGTTGCGGCGGCTGGGCATGCCACTGGCCCGCATCCGCCAGGTATGCGACCTGGAACCGCATGCGGCGGCCGAGCAGGTCGCCGACTATTGGGCACAGGTCATGGCCGACACCGCTGTACGCGAACAACTCGCCACCTTCCTCATCGACTACCTGTCAGGAAGGGGTGGCGCCATGGAAGACGCAGAAACCATGATCGGGATCCGCTACGCGGCACGATCGGAGTCGGGGCTGGTCCGCACGAGCAATGAGGACGTCGCCTACGCCGGCGCTCGGTTGCTGGCGGTGGCCGATGGAATGCGCGGGCCGGGTGGGAATCTCGCAAGCGTGGCGGCCATCGACGCGCTCAAGCCGTTGGAGGCGAAGGCCGTACCTGCCGGTGACCTTCTCGGCGCGCTCGCCGATGCGGTTGGGCAGGCCGACCGGGCGATTCGGGGCATTGCCGAGTCGGCACTGTCCGGTGAGGCGGTCACGACGCTGACCGCGATGCTGTGGTCTGGCTCCCAGCTGGCGCTGGTGCACATCGGTGACACACGAGCGTATCTGCTGCGCGACGGCGAGATCTTCCAGATCACCCACGACCACACCTACGTGCAGTCGCTGGTCGACGAAGGCCGCCTCAGCCCAGAGGAGGCCGTCTCGCATCCGCAACGCTCATTGCTGGTCCGTGCACTCACGGGCACAGGCGGGTCCCAGCCTGACCTGTCGCTGCATACGGCCGTGGCCGGCGACCGCTACTTGCTGTGCTCCGACGGGCTGGCCACCGTCGTTGCGACAGAGTCACTGCGCGGCGTACTGAGCGGCACGGGCGCCCCTGAGCAGGTCCTCGATGAGCTGGTCAGGCTGGCATACGACGCGGGCGCCCCGGACAACATCGCTTGCGTGGTGGCTGATGTGGTGACGCTGTGAGTGGAAGGTGAGCGCGTCGGCTGTACGCTCCTTGGGCGCGTACACGCTCGACCGGCGTCCCCTGGCGATCCCCGCCTACCGGCGGTTGTGGGTCGCCTCGGCCACCTGCGCGGTCGGTGGCTCATTCAGCGTGGTCACGGTGCCGGCGCAGCTGTTCACCTTGACCGGCTCGTCCGCGACCGTCGGCGCCGCGGCCGCAGTGTCATTCGGTGCTTTGGTGATCGCGTCGCTGTGGGTCGGAACCCTCGCCGACCTCATGGACCGGCGACGGCTGCTGCTGGCCGCTCACTGTGGCCTTGCGCTGACCTACGCGGCGCTGTGGGCTCAGGCCGCCCTGGGAGGCCGCTCTGTCGCCGTCCTGTTGGTATTGGTGGCATGCCAAGGACTGACCTTCGGGGCGATCATGGTGACGATGGGTGCAGCGGTGCCCCGCCTCGTACCCGTCGGCCTGCTGCCCGCGGCGAACGGTCTCAGTTCGCTCGTCCGCTACACCGGGTCGATCATGGGCCCGTTACTGGCAGGCGTGCTGATTCCGGTGGTCGGGCTCGGCACGCTTTACCTGTTCGACGCCGTTGCGCTGCTGGCCGTCGTGTGGGCGGTGGCCAAGTTGCCGCCTATCTTGCCCAGCCCTCACCCGGTGTCACGTGACGGATCGCCCGATGGGATATCAAAAGCAGCAACGGACGATGCGCCGGCACAGCGTGACCGGCATCGGTCCACGCTTGGACAGCTGCTCGCCGGGTTCCGCTACCTGCTTGCCGGCCGGGTGCTCGTAGCCGTGCTGGCGGTAGATCTTGCTGCGATGGTCTTCGGGATGCCGGTAGCGCTTTTTCCGGAACTGGCGCAACGCACCTACGGCGGGCCCGCGGGAGGAGGCCTGGAGCTGGGCCTGCTTTACGCCGCCTACCCGGCCGGCGTCTTCGCGGCCGGGCTGATGTCGGGAAGGCTCACGCGCGCCCGTCGCCACGGTGCCCTGATGGCATCGGCTGCCGCCGTCTGGGGAGTAACCGTCGTGATCCTTGGCCTGGCTCCGCGACTCTGGCTCGCGCTGGCGGCGCTCATGTTCGGCGGTGCGGCGAACTTCGTGCTCAGTACCTTCCGCAACGCCATCTCACAGGCGTATACCGACGACGCCATGCGCGGCCGGATTCAAGGATCACTCACCGTCGTCCTCATCGGGGGCCCGCAGATCGCCAACCTGCTGCACGGGACCGCCGCGGTGGTATACGGCCCCCAGGTGACGATCTGCGTTGGCGGGCTGCTCACCGTGATGACCGTCGCCATGATCGTGTGGATGGCACCTCAGCTGTGGCACTATGCCGCCCCAAAAACAGATCGCTGATGAGAACCGGCCCGGATGTCGTCGGCGGGTGAGCACCGGGCCGGGTACCGCTGAACGTCAGACCGCAGGCGGCGACCATGTCGGTTACCGATGCCCTCGCCCGGGTGGGTTGGGCGACCGGCCCCACCACCAAGGCAAGGACAATGGACGCACGGTTCTGGGACGAGATGTATGGCAGCCGCGACCAGGTCTTCAGCGGCGCACCCAACGGGGTGCCTGTCACCGAAGTCACCGGCCTGCCGCCGGGGAAAGCGCTCGACGTGGGCTGCGATGCCCGACACGGATGGCTGGTCACCGCGGTCGACATCTCCCGGACCGCCCTGCAACGCGCCGACCTGACCACCATGCCACCACCGGCCGGCGCATTCGACCTGGTATCCGTCCGGTACTTCCCGCTTCCACGCTGGTCGCGGTGGGTACGGCGCGGGTGCCCGGTGCGCTTGCCTCACCAAGGACGTCACCCACTCCGCCTATGCGGCCATGGTCGAGCTCGTTCTCCTCGTCCGCTACCTGCGCGACCGCGAGATCAGCGCCGGCCTCAACGTGGTCGAGAACTACAAGCGAGATCTGGCCCGAGGCGCCGTTGAAGATCGGCGCACCAGGGGCGAAGTAGCCGGAGGCGGGGCATCGGGTCATTGGTTTCGGGTCTGGTAGGCCTCTCGGCTGGTCTCGATGTGCGGGACGTGCTCGATGGCCCAGCCGGCGAGGGCCAATGCGGGTGGAATGAGGCTCTTGCCGGTGGGGGTCAGTGCGTATTCGACCCGTGGCGGGACCTCGGCGTGCACCGTCCGGGAGACCAGGCCGTCGCGTTCGAGGTTCCGGAGCGTCAGGGTCAGCATGCGCTGGGAGATCCCGGGGATCTGCTGGTGCAGGCCGGTGAAGCGCAGGCTTCCCTGATCGAGGGTCGCCACGATCAGCAGCGTCCACTTGTTGCAGATGCGGTCGAGGATGGCGCGGATCGTCCGTCCGCCATCTCCTCGGATCATGCAGGTGTGCTCGTACTCCGACATGACAGCCCTCTGTGTGTAACGCACATGCATGTGCCTTTTGTAAGGCTTTCAATAGTGACGCATCATGAAGCTACTTACGACTGGTAACCATCGTGGCCAGCGCCGCGTCACTAGCCCCCGAGGTGTCCTTCATGGAGATTCCCTACTGGATCGTCGCGGCACTCCTGGCCGTCTTCTACCTCTACGCCGGCGGCAAGAAGATCACCCAAAGCCAGGAGCAGCTTCAGCCGATGATGGGCTGGGTCGACACCGTTCCCATGCCGCTCGTCCGCTTGATCGGAGTCCTGGAAGTCCTCGGCGCGGCCGGCCTGATCCTGCCGCCACTGACCGGGATCGCGCCCTGGCTCGCCATCGCCGCGGCGATCGGCCTCGTCCTGATCCAGATAGGCGGCATCGCGGTCCACCTGAGCCGCGGCGAGGTCCGGCAGATCGGACTCAACATCGCCCTCCTGGCAGCCGCCGCGGCAACCGCCTGGCTCGGCGCCATCTGGCTCTGAACCCTCTGCCCGACGTCGTGCCCTCGCCTCGCTCCGGGGCGCTCCATGTTGACCTGCGGCCCGGCGACAGCGGCAGAGGACATCTCGCCGTGGTCGGGTGCTCTCGGTTCAGCCGCCTCGGGTGATCGGCCCGCGGGAGCGCGGCACGACCAGTCCTGTCTCGTACGCCGTGACGACCGCCTGTGTCCTGTCGCGTAGCCCGAGCTTGTTCAGCACCCGGCTCACATGCGTCTTGACGGTCTCCTCCGTGACCGTCAACCGGCTTGCTATCTCCGGATTGGACAGGCCTTCCGCGACCAGCCGCAGGACCTGCGTCTCACGAGGGGTGAGCGCGGCGAGCGCGGCCATGGAGACGGCGTCGGGCTTCGGGGGCAGCAGGGCGAACTCGCTGATGAGGCGGCGGGTGACCGCCGGAGCCAGGAGCGCCTCGCCTGCGGCGATGACCCGTACCGCGTCGAAGAGCCGCTCGGCGGTGACGTCCTTGAGCAGGAATCCGCTCGCTCCGGCACGCAGCGCGTCGTAGACGTACTCGTCCAGGTCGAAGGTCGTCAGAATAAGGACGCGTGGCCCGCCGGCGAGCCGCCTGGTGGCCTCGATGCCGTCCATCCCCGGCATGCGGACGTCCATCAGGACGACGTCGGGCGACAGCTCGCGGCAGACCCGTACCGCCTCGGCCCCGTCGCGGGCGGTGCCGACGACCTCGAGGTCGGGCTGGGTGTTGAGCAGTTCGGCGAAGCCGGTGCGGACGACCAGGTGGTCGTCGGCGACGACGACGCGAACCAGCGGTGGCCTGCCGGTCATCCGGCCGCCCCGGGCAGGCGCGCCTCGACGAGGAAGCCACCGCCTGCGGCGGGGCCGGTGCGCAGCTCACCCCCGACGGCTGTGGCACGTTCCCGCATGCCGGACAGCCCGTGACCGCCGACAGGCACCGAGGCACGGGGGCCGGGTCCGTTGTCGCGGATGAGCAGGCGCAGGGCATCGCCACCGTAGTGCAGCTCCACGTCGACGGCGGCGCCCGGCGCGTGCCGCCGGGCGTTGGTGAGGGCCTCCTGGACGATGCGGTGGGCGGCGAGCTCGACACCTGGGTCGAGCGTGACCGGCGGACCGCGCAGGATGAGGCGGACACCCGTGCCTGACGCCTGCCGCGCCTGGTCGAGCAGCTCGTTGAGCTCGGCCAGGCGCAGGCCCGGCTGGGGCCGCCGGTCCGCCGCGTCCGCCTCGGCGTCCTCGCGTAGCACGCCGAGCAGTCGCCGCATCTCGGTCAGCGCCGCCCGGGCGGTGTCCCCGATGGCCGACAATCGTTCCGCACCGGCGGCCGGCATCCCGGGCACGGCCAGCCGGGCCGTCTCCGCCTGCACGGCGACCATGGAAATGTGGTGGGCGACGACATCGTGCAGCTCGCGGGCGATGCGAGCGCGCTCGCCGCGCGCGGTGTGCTCCAGCAGGGTGTCGGCGATGACCTGCCGGGCCGCGCCGTTCTCCAGGGCCTCAGCGCGGGCTCGCCGTGCGATCCCGGCCAGGGCCGCCGCCGGAGCCAGGCAGGCCGCCAACAGGATGAGAACCCCCACCTCGCCGCCCGCGGGAACGGCAAGCGCCAGGATGGGGAACGGTGCCGCGAGAAGGACGGCCAGCCGCTGCGAGCCGGTGCGGCCGAGCCGGTATCCGCAGATCAGCTGTGCGGCCACACCCGCCACGGTCAGCGTGTGAAAGGCCACCGGCGACAACATGACCGTCGCGGAGACGACCACCGCGGCCACGGCCGGCTGCGTCCACAGCAGCGCGACGGGCAGCGTGGTGGCCAGGCCGAGCAGGCCGAACACCACGAGATACAGAGCGGGGTTGCCGCCTTCGACCGGCGGCGCACCCCCGCCGTGCACGATCGACTCGCCCACCGGTGTGGTGACGGCACGGCCGAACGCCTTCGCCAGCGGTGTGTCGCGGGCGTGCGCGATCGACTCGGCCAGCGCGAGCACCGCCAGCAGCGCGCCGGCCGCGACAGGCGCGTGCCGGGTCGCGGCGATCCGCCGCCGACCGGCGGCCCATCCGCCGATCCGGTCGTCCGCTGGGTGCACGAAGGCCATTGTCGTGGTCATCTGACGTTCTGGCATCCCTCACGTGAGGGATGCCGTATCGCTCCTGCCCGTGACGGCGAAGATGGCTCCGCGGCGTGACGACCGCGTCCCCGCCGCTGCCTAGTCTGCCTGGCATGCGAGCAACCATCGAAATCGCCGGGCTGCGCAAGCGCTTCGGCCGGACCACGGCGCTGGACGGGATGTCCTTCACCGTCAAACCGGGGCAGGTCACCGGTTTCGTCGGCCCCAACGGGGCGGGCAAGTCCACCACGATGCGGGTGATCCTCGGCCTGGACGCGGCCGACGAGGGCTACGCGCTGGTCGGCGGGCGGCCCTACCGGAGCCTGCGCCGGCCGCTGTGCCGCGTCGGGGCGCTGCTGGACGCCGCCGCGCCGCAGCCGAGCCGTACCGGGCGCAACCACCTGCTGTGGCTGGCCCACTCCCAGGGACTGTCCGCCAGGCGGGTCGACGAGGTGATCGGGCTGGTGGGGCTGGAATCGGCGGCCAGGCGCAAGGCGGGCGGCTACTCGCTGGGCATGCGGCAGCGGCTCGGGATCGCCGCGGCGCTGCTCGGCGACCCGCCGGTGCTGATGCTCGACGAGCCGGTCAACGGCCTCGACCCCGAAGGCGTCGTGTGGATTCGCGGCTTCCTGCGGTCGCTGGCCGAGCAGGGCCGCGCCGTCCTGGTCTCCAGCCACCTGATGAGCGAGTTGCAGGACACCGCCGGTCATCTCGTGGTGGTGGGCCGGGGGCGGGTCGTCGCGGACACCGGCGTGGCCGAGCTGATCGCGGCCGCGTCGCGCGGCCAGGTCGCGCTGCGCACCACGGCGCGGGCGGAGGCGATGGAGGTGCTGGCGCGCGCCGGCGCCACCGTGGCCGCCACCGAGCGCGACACGCTCACCGTCTCCGGGCTGGAGGCGACGCGCGTCGTGGCGCTTCTCGGTCAGCACGCGGTGCCGTTCTCCGAGGTGACGGCCCACCGCGCGACGCTGGAGGAGGCGTACCTGGACCTGACCCGGGACGAGGTGGAGTTCCGCGCCTCCCTGGGACAGGAGGCCACGCGATGACCACCGGCACCGTCACCCCGTACCGCTCGGACCCGCAGGCCGGGCGCGGTGGCTTCGCCCAACTGCTGCGCGCGGAGTGGACCAAGTTCCGTACGGTCCGCGGCCAGCTGATCGGCATGGTGGTCGCGGCGCTGGTCATCGTGCTGCTCGGACTGCTCACCGCCACAGGCAGCCACACATCCTGCGGCGGTGCGAGCGATGTCTGCCCCGCCCTCCCGGTGGGCCCGGACGGCGAGGCGGTGGACGACACGTTCTCCTTCGCGCACCGGCCGTTGTCCGGAGACGGCGGCATCACCGTCCGGGTGACCTCGCTGAGCGGCATCATCACCTATCCCCCGCCCGACCACGACAAGATCGTCTCCGGTGTCGTGCCCTGGGCGAAGGCCGGGATCATCATCAAGGACGGCATCCGGCGGGGCTCCGCCTATGCGGCGGTGATGGTCACCGGCAGCCACGGAGTGCGCATGCAGCACAACTTCACCCGGGACGCCGCCGGCCGGCCCGGCGGCGTTTCCGCGGCGTCCCCGCGCTGGCTGCGGCTGACCCGCTCCGGCGACACGCTCACCGGCTACGAGTCGGCCGACGGCAGGCAGTGGACCACGGTCGGCACGGCTCGCCTGACCGGACTGCCGGCCACGGTGCGGGTCGGGCTCTTCGTCACCTCCCCGGGCGATCTGACGGTGCGGCAGGCCGATCTCGGCGGCAGCATCCAGCAGGTTCGCTTCACCCAGGCCACCGCTGTCTTCGACCAGGTCAGCCTGGAGGGGGCGACGCCCCGCGGCGAGTGGAGCCGCGACAATGTGGGAGGCGCCGGAAAGACCGACTGGGAGCGCTACCACCGGCCGAGCGGGGTCGTCGAGTCCGGTGGCACGTTCACCGTGACCGGATCCGGTGACATCGCGCCGAGCACGGAAGGCCTGAGCATCGAGACCACCCTGTCCGGCGTGCTGGCCGGGCTGATCGTGGTGATCGTGGTGGCCGTGCTGTTCATCACCGCCGAATACCGGCGTGGCCTGATCCACATCACCCTGCTCGCCAGCCCACGGCGCGGCCGGGTCCTGACCGCCAAGGCCGTGGTGATCGGCACGGTGACCTTCGTCGCCGGGCTGGCCGCCGCCGGCACGGTCGTCCCCGTCGGCACACGGATCCTGCGCGCGGACGGCAACCCCGTGCTTCCGGTGAGCACGCTCACCGAGCTCCGCGTCGTGGCCGGCATCGCGGCACTGCTCGCCGCCGCCGCCGTCTTCGCACTCGCTCTCGGCGCCCTGTTCCGGCACAGCGCCGCGGCGGTCACCGCCGCCATCGTGGCCATCGTCGTGCCCCATATCCTCGCGACCGCCTCCGTCCTGCCCGTGGGGGTGGCGCAGTGGCTCCTGCGGCTCACCCCGGCGGCCGGCTTCGCGATCCAGCAGAGCATCCCGGAGTACGCGCATGTGCTCGGCCACCACAGCCCGCAGGGCGGCTACTACCCGCTGGAGCCATGGGCCGGGCTCGCCGTGCTGGGCGGCTACGCGGTGCTCGCCCTCGGCCTGGCCGTCCTCCGACTGCGCCGGAGGGACGCATGAGACGAACGCTGCGCGCCGAATGGACCAAACTGCGCACCATACCGGGCACCGGCCGGCTGCTGCTCGCGGTCATCGTGCTGACCGCGGCCGTGAGCGCCGCGGCGGCCGCGACCGTCTCCTGCCGGCCGGTGGGATGTGATCACGACGTCCCCAAGCTCAGCCTCATGGGGGTCCAGGTGGGTCAGGCCGCCGTCGCCATCCTGGCCGTCCTGGCGATCAGCGGCGAGTACGGCGGCGGGATGATCCGCACCACCCTCGCGGCGATGCCGCGCCGCAGCCACGTCCTGGCCGCCAAGGCCGCCATCCTTACCGGCCTGACGACGGCCGCCGGGACCGTTGCCGTGCTCGTGTCCGTACTGGGCGGGCGGCTCATCCTGCCCGGCAACGGCTTCACCCCCGCGCACGGCCACCCGCCGCTGTCGCTGGCCGACGGGCCGACGCTGCGCGCGGCCGCCGGCTCGGTCCTCTATCTCGCGCTGATCGCCTTGCTCAGCCTCGGCGTCGCCACCGCCGTACGGGACTCCGCCGCCGCCATCGGCGTCGTGTTCGGCCTGCTCTACGTTCTCTCGGTGCTTCCCTTCATGATCAGCGACCCGGACTGGCAGCGGTTCCTGTGGCGGCTCTCGCCGATGAACGCGGGGCTCGCCATCCAGTCGACCACCAACCTCTCCGCTCTGCCCCTGGCCCCGTGGGCGGGCCTCGGCGTGCTCGCCGCCTGGGCCGCCGCGGCGCTCCTGGGCGGCGGCCTGGCGCTGCGGCTGCGCGACGCGTGAGCGCACCTCCCGGCAGCGCCCGGCCGGTCAGGCGAACGTTCAGCCGGGACTCGTGCCGTAAAGCGTGGCCAGGTCGGCGACGGTGGCGGCCATCCGCTCGCGCAACTCGGGCGGCTCCAGCACCTCGATGTCCGCCCCCAGGCGCAGCAGCAGCCAGTGGGCGTGCCTGACGGACTCGGTCGGCAGGCGCAGCACCACCCAGCCGCGCTCGTCGGGCGGGCCCGCGGCGGCGAGCGCGGCCTCGGCGACCTCGGCGCCCACCGTGTGGCGCAGCATCCCCTCGGTGCCGGGCGCCATCCGCACCAGCGCCTCACCGGTGTACATCCGCTCGCGGAAGTCGGCCGCATAGCGCTGCCAGAAGGTGGGCAGATCGAAGTCGGCGGGGCGCTCGAAGCGCCCGGCCAGGAGCTCGGCGCTCACGATCCGCGCCACCTTGTAGGTGCGCGGCTCCCCCTCACCGGCGGTGGCCACCATGTACCACGACCCGCCCTTGAGGACCAGGCCGTACGGGTGTGCCAGGCGCTCGACGTCGCGGGGGCCCCAGCGGCGGTAGGTCATGCGCAGCGGGCGCTGCTCCCACACCGCCTCGGCGACCTCTCCCAGGAAGGGAGCCGCGTCGGCGTCGCGATACCAGCCGGGCACGTCCAGGTGGAAGCGCTCGCGCATCCTGGCGGCGTGGAAGCGCGGCTCGGGGGGCAGTGCGGCGAGCATCTTCAGCTCGGCGTTCGCCGCGACCTCGGCCAGTCCCAGTTCGGCGGCGGGGCCGGGCAGCGCCGCCAGGAACAGTGAGGAGGCCTCCTCGGCGGTCAGGCCGTTGAGGCGGGTGCGGTAGCCGTCCAGCAGGCGATATCCACCGGCGGGCCCGCGGTCGGCGTAGACCGGCACCCCGGCCGACGACAGCGCCTCGACGTCGCGGTAGACCGTGCGGACGGAGACCTCCAGCTCCCTGGCCAGTTCGGTGGCCGTCAGCTGCCCCCGCGTCTGCAGGAGCAGCAGGAGGGAGAGCAGACGACTCGCGCGCATGGCGGCCATTGTTCCGCACGTTTGCCAACCTCACACACTCCATGTTCAAATGAACATGTGGAAGGTAACAATCGTATTCGCGCGATCATGTCGGCGCTGCGCGCCAGCGACGCCGTCTCCGTCGCGGAGCTGGCGGTCGAGCACGCGGTCTCGGAGATGACCATCCGCCGCGACCTCGACGAGCTCGCCCAGCAGGGTGTGGTCAGGCGGGTCCGCGGCGGCGCGGTGAGCCTGCTGCTGCGCGGGGAGGAACCGCCCTTCGTGGTCCGCGAACGCGAGGCGACAGAGGCCAAGCGGCGGATCGCGAGCGAGGTCGCGGCCCTGCTCGCCGACGGCGAGGCCGTGCTGCTCGACAGCGGCACCACTTCCCTGGAGATCGCCCGCGCGATCCGTGACCGCCGCCTGACGGTCCTGCCGCTCTGCCTGCAGGTCACCGCCGAGCTCAGCACCGCCCCCCGGATCCGCCTGGTGCTGCCCGGCGGGGAGGTCCGCCCCGGTGAGCTGAGCTTCACCGGCCCGTTGACCGAGAGCGCCATCCGCTCCCTGCGCTTCGACACCGCGGTCATCGGCTGCTGCGGCCTGTCCGCCGAACATGGCCTCACCGCCCACGACCTGTCCGACGTCGCCGTCAAGCAGGCCGCGATCGCCTCCGCCAGGCGCGTGGTCGCGGCCACCGACTCCGGCAAGTTCACCCGCACCGCGTTCGGCGCGGTCTGTCCGCTGGACCGCCTCGACATGGTCGTCACCGACACCGCGCTTCCCCCCGCCGAGCACGACGCCATGATCGCGGCAGGCGTCGCCGTCCGCGCCGTCTGACCCGCCCGGCCGGAGCCCCTGCTCCACGGCCCGCCCCAAAGCCCGCGGCCCGAACCGTCTGGTCTGATCCGCACCACTTGACTGGAGCCCTCCCCCATGCACGTCATCCCCTTCGACCGGACCGCGCTGCTGCGCGGCCGGGTGGCGATCTACCTGCTCTTCCTGCTCTCCGGCATGGCCATCGGCACCTGGACGGCGCGTATCCCATCGATCAAGCAGGGGCTGGAGCTGAGCGAGGGCGGGCTCAGCATCGCGCTGCTCGGCATCGCCGCCGGGGCGATCGCCGGCATGCAGGTGGTCGGCCGCCTGGTCGATCGCTACGGCAGCGCCAAGGTGATGCTGCCGATGGCCTTCGCCCAGAGCGTGGTGCTGGTCCTGCCCGCCTACATGCCGAACCTGGCCGGCCTGGCCGTCGCGCTGTTCGTCTTCGGCGCGGTGCACGGCACCCTGGACGTCGCGATGAACGCAGGCGCCGTCGAGGTCGAGCAGGCCATGGGCCGGCCGATCATGTCGTCCTTCCACGCGGTGTTCAGCATCGGCGGGTTCCTCGGTGCCACCACCGGAGGACTGCTCGCCCAGGCTTCGTTCAGCCCGGGAGCCACGTTCGCCGTGGTCGCCGCGGTGATCGCCGTGGTCGCGCTCTGGGCGGCCCGCTGGGCGCTCCCCCCGACCGCACAGGCCGCCCCCTCGGGAACGGAACCGGCGTCCGGCAAGGGGGGAGGGGTGATGCTGCTGGGTGTCCTGGCCTTCTGCTGCATGATCGGAGAAGGAGCCACGGCCGACTGGAGTTCCGTCTACCTGAGCGAGAGCCTTGGCAGTTCCGACGGGTTCGCCGCGGCCGCCTACGCCGCCTTCTCGGTCATGATGACCGCCGGCCGATTCGCCGGCGACAGGCTGGCCGCCTGGCTGGGGCCGGTGAACCTGGTGCGCGCGTGCGGTGCGCTGGCCGCCTCCGGGCTCGGACTGGCCCTGCTGGCCGACCACCAGGTCGCCGCGGTGATCGGTTTCGGCTGCTTCGGGGCAGGCCTGTCCTGCATCGTTCCCCAGGTCTTCTCCGCGGCCGGTCGCCGCGACCCGGCTCGCGCCGGACAGGCGCTGGCCCGGGTGTCGAGCCTGGGCTACGTGGGATTTCTCACCGGCCCCGTGCTGATCGGGGGTGCCGCCGAGCTGATGGACCTGCCTCGTGCGCTGGCGATCCCCGCCCTGCTGGCCTTTTTCGTGGCCCTGGCCGCGGGGGCGCTCAAAACCAAGCCCTTTACAAAGTAGATCAAAATAGCGAGCGAGGCCGGAGTGCCGCCCGGACGCACCAGGCCACCGGTGGACGGTGCCGCGGGGGGGGGCCGGCGGGGGGGGGCGGGGGGGCGGGGGGCCGCGGGCCCCAACAGGAAGTCAAAACACAGGAAAAACAAGAAAAAAAAAAAAAAAAAGGGGTTCGAGTTGGTGGTTGGGGTGTGT